>JASHTN010000357.1 GCA_030040525.1 Gammaproteobacteria bacterium
GGGGCGGGCTTGGGCGCGGGCGCTAGGACAGCCGGCTTCGGCGGCGGCGCAACCGGCTTCGGCGGCGGCGGGGCCGCAGGCCGTGCGGGCTGCACGGCCGCCGGTGGGCGGTGCACCGCGAACGCGCCACCCTGTGGATCCATGAACAGCGCAATCGAGCTGCCGCCGGGCACGTCCATCGGTCCGTGCAGGAGACGCCCGCCGGCGGCCTTGGCTGCCGCGACCGCGCGCTGGGTGTCAGTGACCTGCACGTAGCTCAGCCACGAGGGTGGAGTCGAGGGGCCCTGCACGTTGCACATGCCCCCGACCTGCGTGCCGCCGTGCTCAAAGAGCTGGTAGATGCCCGTTGCGCCCATGTCGTGGCTCTGCCCCTTGCGCCAGCCGAACAACTCACCGTAGAAGCGCAGCGCAGCCGCGACGTCGGTGGTCGCGAGCTCGTGCCAGGAGAAGCCGCCGGCACCGCCGGGCGGCGTGGTGCTGGCTGCAGCTCCGGCCGGCGTGTAGACGGCGAAGGTTGCGCCCTGCGGATCGGCCAGCACGGCGAAGCGGCCGACGTTGGGAATGTCCGAGGCCGCCTTGACGAGGCGCGCGCCGAGACGCTGCGCCTGCTCGGCCGTGGCATCCACGCTCGGTGTGCCCACGTACACCAGCCAGTGCGGCGGCGTCCCGCCCGCTTCCGGCGGCAGCGCCATGAGGCCGCCGACCTGCGTTTGGCCGGCCATCCAGATCGTGTAGCCCGGCATGCTGGAAGGGTGCGTGCGCCACGGGACAACCTTGGTGTAGAAGGCTGCGGCGGCGGCCGTGTCGGTTGTCAGCAACTCGTGCCAGATGAATCGTCCCCGGAGATCCGCGTTGCTCATGGGCTGTCCCTCTTGTTAGGGCGGCCATTGTGCCTGTCGCGGCACGTACTGTCATGAGTGTTGTCACCCCTGGCAGCGAGGCGCTCGTGCCACACGAGGTACAGGCCGCTCGCAATGACGATGCCGCCGCCGAACAGCACGCGCGCCGAGGGCAGTACATGCCACACCACGCGGTCGATGCCGATACCCCAGAGGAGTGCCGTGTACTCGAAGGGCGACACGACCGACGGCGGCGCCGAACGGAACGCCTCGGTCAGCAGGTACTGCCCGACCGCGGCGAACAGTCCCAGGGCGAGCAGCCATTTCCAGTGCGGCGCTGCGATCGGCACCCACTCTGGGACGGCCAGCACGGTGGCGAACACCGTCATGAGGGCAATGGTCCAGAACACCACGCTCACCGTGGTGTCGGTGCGTGTCAGAACCCGCACGGCGACGGCGCTGAGCGCGTAGGCCGTGGCGCCGACGAGCGCCGCGAGCGCCCCGAGCGAGGCGAGCCCCGAGACTTCCGGCCGCAGCATGGTGAGAACTCCGCCCAGGCCCACCAGGATCGCAAGCCAGTTCCGCCAGGGCAGGCGCTCCTTCAGCAGCGGCACCGAGAGGGCCGCAACGATGAGCGGCGCGGACAAAAACACGGAATAGGCGTTGGCGAGCGACAGCACCTTGACCGCATAGATGAAGCCGCCCAGGACCACGACGGTGAGGGCACCGCGCAGCAGATGCATCCGCCAGCGGTGTGGCCTCAAGTCGCGCACACGTCCCGAGAGCAGCACCGGCAGCAGCGTGAACGGCAGCGAGGCAGCACCCCGCAGCACCGCCACCTGCATGGGTGGATAGTGCGCCGCGAGGATCTTGAGCGTCATGTCCATGAAGGAGAACACGGCGACCGCCGCGATCATGATCGCGATGGCACGGAGTCTCCCGTGGACCACGCTAGCCTGCCGGATCGGCCTCTGCTCCGGGCGGCGGCGTCGGCCGGTAGCGGGTGCCAAGAAACCGTGCCGGCAGCGGGAACGCGCTGCTGGGAATGGCTTTCATCGCGCGCGGCGTGTCACCAGCTGCCGCTGTTGGGCATCGATTTCCAGGGTTCGGCGGGCGGCAGCGCCGCACCTTTCTGCAGCAGCTCGATCGAGATGTTGTCCGGCGAGCGCACGAACGCCATGTGCCCGTCGCGCGGCGGCCTGAGAATCGGCACGCCGTGCGCGGCGAGCTGCGCGCAGGTGGCGTATAGGTCCTCCACTTCGTAGGCGAGGTGGCCGAAGTTGCGCCCGCCGGCGTACTGCTCCGGGTCCCAGTTCCAGGTGAGCTCGACCTGCGCCCGCTCGTCGCCGGGGGCGGCGAGGAACACCAGCGTGAAGCGTCCCTGCGGATAATCGCGGCGCGACAGCTGCCGCAAGCCGAGCGCGTCGCAGTAGAACCTGAGCGACGCGTCGATGTCAGTCACGCGCACCATGGTGTGCAGGTACTTCATCGCAACTTCTCCGGCATCAGAACATCTCCGACGGCCCCGGGGGCTTGATGTCCACCGGGTGGCGCGAGGCGATGAACTCGCCGGTGATCATCTCGTCGTAGCTCTGTCCGGGACCCACCATCGGATAGACACCCGCCTCGGGGTCGATCATCACCTCGAGGAAAGCCGGACCCGCGAACGCCAGGAACTCGCCGATCACCCGCGGCACGTCCGCCTTGTGCTCGAGGCGCACCGCGTACGCAAAGCCGTCGGCCTGCGCGGCCTTGACGAAGTCCTTCTTGTGCAGCGAGCGGTCGCTCGCCGACAGCCGGCCCTTGAAGAACAGCTTCTGCCACTGCTTCACCATGCCGTCGCCGAAGTTGTTGAGCACCATCACCTTCACCGGCAGGCCGTAGGTGGTCGCCGTCTCGAGCTCGCCGATGTTCATGCGGATGCTGGAGTCGCCGTCGACGTCGACAACCAGGCGCCGCGGGCAGGCGATCTGCGCGCCGATCGCCGCCGGCAGACCAAAGCCCATGGTGCCCATGCTGCCGGAGGTGAGCCACAGGCGCGGCGCGCGGAAGTCGCAATACTGCGCGGCCCACATCTGGTGCTGGCCGACGCCGGTGGTGATGATCGCCTCGCCGCGCGTCAGGCGGTTGAGCTCTTCCAGCACGTAGTACGGCTGGATGAGCGGGCTGGCGCGATCGTAGTTCATGGCGTAGGTGCGCCGCAGCTCGGCGACCTGGGCGGTCCAGGCGCTGAAGTCGCGCCGAAAACACACGCGCCGCGCGTGGGCGATGAGCGCTTCGAGCGCCGCGGCGACCAGACCCACGTGGCTCCACTGCACGCGCTTGACCTTGTTGACTTCGGCGCGGTCGATGTCGAGGTGCGCAATGCGGCGCGCATTGCGCGCGAATTTCTCGGGAACGCCCGCGACACGGTCGTCGAAGCGCGCGCCGACTGCGATGAGGAAATCGCAGTCCTCGACCGCGTAGTTGGCGAAGGCCGCGCCGTGCATGCCAAGCATGCGCAGCGAGAGCGGGTGAGTCGTGTCGAGCGCGCCGATTCCCATGAGGGTCGTCACCAGCGGGATGCCGAAGGTGGTAGCGAACTCTGTCAGGGCCGCTCCGGCGTTGCCGTTTACGACTCCGCCTCCGGCGTAGATGAGCGGCTTCTCGCACTCGCCCAGCATGGCGAAGAAACGCGCCGCGGCCTGCTCCTCGAGCACGGCGGCGGTCAGCTCATGCATGCGCCGGCGGTAGCCGGGAATCGGTAGCACTCCCGAGCCCTGAAAGACGGCTTCGGTGTTCTGCACGTCCTTGGGAACGTCGACCACCACCGGCCCCGGGCGTCCGGTGCGGGCGATCTCGAAAGCGGTCCGGACCGTTGCCTCGAGCTTGGCAGCATCGGTCACTAGGAAAATGTGC
>JASHTN010000358.1 GCA_030040525.1 Gammaproteobacteria bacterium
CCGTTGGCGTCCAGTACCCGCGTCGTCAGTCGCTCGGCCGCCAGCATCGGCCGCAGTTTCTCGAGCGTCGAGTCGTGCGGGTCGTAGCGCGCCTTGAGCGCCTCGACGCGCGCGTAGAGCGCCGGCGGCAGCGTCTTTTCGAGCGGCAGGTGGTCGGGAGGCTTCTGCAGCCGCCGCCACTCGATGTAAACACGCAGCGCGGTGAAGGGGTTCGCGCCGATGCCGTAGGCCGGCCAGGCCGGTATGACTTCCTGAGACTGCCGCAGTACCGCCTCGACCGCCTCCGGCTGCCAGATCATCTTTTTCGGCAGCGGCGTAACTGTCCCCAGGATCCATAGCACGTGATCGCTGCTGCGCACCGTCCACATCCGCGGGCCGGCGTGCCGCCCCTCGACGACGACCTCGGCCATCGGGGCCTGCAGCTCGGGCGCTGGGGGCGCATTCTGCTGGACCTGCGGCTGCGCACCGGCCGCAGTCGCGGCGAGCAGTCCGGCCGCGGCCAGCGCCGTGCGCCTCACTGCTCCCATGACTCGCCTGATCGCATGCCTGGCGCTGCAGCTCAGTCGGTATTGGGCAGCTCGCGCGGCGCCGCCTCCGTCGTGTGGTCATAGACGCGCTTCAGCTCGATGGCGTGCAGCTCGTACGGGCCGATGTGCAGCGTCTCGACCAGATGCTTGCCGTCGGGGGATAACTCGTAGCTCTCCACCACGTTCGGGCCCATCTGCGCCTTGTCGCGGATGACGTATCGGTGTCCGTCCCAACCCGAGGTGCGGTCGGCCACGCCGTTCTCCGCCGAGACCACGCTGTGCCCGCCTGGAGTGAAGCTGCGCACCGATGTGCCGTAGTCGAGCACCAGCTCGTCGCTCGACTGCCGCACGGTGAGAAAATCGCCGCGCTCGAGTGCCCGCGCCAGCGCGTGCATCATGGGAGAGCGCCGCAACGGGTCAGCGCGCGCCCCCGCGCCCGGGCCACCCGACTGGTCCGGCGAGAAGGGCCCCTCCGCCTCGGGCTGCTGCACCGCTCCGGCGCCGCCGGCGCCCCCCGGCCCGCCGCCGCGCGTCATCGGCGGCGGCTGCGACTCGCTCGCGCGGCGTATCTCCTTGAGCGCTTCTGCGCGCATCTTGTCGATGACCACCTGCGGGTCGTCGCTCAACGCATGGTCGAGCTTCCACGCACCGGCCAGCGATACACCCGCGGGCGCATCGGCCTTGAATCCGGTCGCGCAGCCGGCAAGCTGCGCCGCGAGCAGCGCGGCGCCTGCAGCAAGGCCGGCTTTCATGGCAGGTGTGACGCCCACTGGTGGCGTATCCTCGCACGATGGCACGACGCAAGGCCATCGGGCTCGAGAGTCTCACCCGGCGCATCACCCGCCTCGATGCCGACAGCATCGACGAGCTGTACGGCCTGCCGCCGGTTTACGAGCCGGGCGCCGGCGAGCCCGGGCGACTCGCTCCCGAGGAGTTCGTGGCGGTGCGCTGCCCGTACTGCGGCGAGCGCCTGGAAACCCGCATCGATGTGACGGCGGGGCCGCTTGCCTACATCGAAGACTGCGAGGTGTGTTGCCGCCCGATCGAGTTCGGCGTCGAGTGCGATGCGCTCGGAGCGCTGAGCGCCGTGCGGGTCAGGCGCCTCGACTGACCACCCGTTGCGCCACGCTCACTGCGGCCTCGAGGAATGTCAGGCTGCGCGCGCCGGCGTCGAGGCGCACGCGCGCCCCGAGCGGCACCGGCTCGTTGGCCTCACCGTGACCGACGGGGAAGCCGGCCGCGCAGGGCAGGCCGGTCGCGGTGGCGAGATCCTGCAGCACGTCCGCGCACGAGTAGGGCGCCCCCGGCTCCTCGCACCCGCCGAAGTCCCCGAGCGCGATGCCGCGAACGCGCGCAAACACCCCGGCGAGCTTAAGGTGCGTCCACATACGGTCGAGCCGGTAGGGCCGCTCGGCGCGGTCCTCCAGCAGCAGGATCGCCCCATCGAGCGGCGGCATGTAGGGCGTGCCCAGCAGCCGCGTCAGCACCGAGAGGCACCCGCCGAGCAGCGGACCCTCGGCCACTCCGGGCACGAGGGTGCGGGTGCCGGGCAGCGCGGCCGCCGGTGACGAGTTCTCCAGCAGTGCGAACAGCCGCGCGTGCGTTGCCTGCGACAGGTGGCCGAGCTGCGTGAGCACCGGACCGTGGATGCTGATGGAACCTAAGCTCTGCAGCCACAGGTGCAGCGCTACGATGTCCGAGAATCCCACCAGCGGCTTGGGAGGAAACGCGCGCAGCAGACCCAGCTCCGGGAGCAGGCGCATGGCGCCGTAGCCGCCGCGGGCGCAGAACACCGCCTTCACCGCGGGGTCGGCGAGCGCGGCCGAGAGTTCGCTCAGCCGGCGCGCGTCGGCGCCCGCGAGATAGCGGTGCCGCTCGAAGATCGAGCGGTCGTAGTGCGTCGCGTAGCGCGCGGCGACCACTGCCAGCCCGGCCTCGAACGACTCGCGATCGAAGCTGCTCGCCGGGGCGACGACGGCGACGCGGTCGCCGGCCCTGAGCGCCGGGGGTTGCCTGAATGTTGCGGCCGCAGTCATGTGTTATAAGCTCAAAGTTTACGCCTGCACCGTCGCCGCGGACCATCCGCGTGCCGTGGGCCTGCCCGTTCCGAGGTCCGTCATGATCGCGTTGCTGCTGTGGCTGCTGCTGTTGGTCTTCTGCTGGCCGCTGGCGCTGCTCGCGCTCGTGCTGTACCCGCTCGTGTGGCTGCTCAGCCTGCCGCTGCGGCTGATCGGGCTAACGGTCGAGGGCGTGTTTGCGCTGCTGCGCGCGCTCATCCTGCTGCCGGCGCGCGTGCTCGGCGGGCGCGTGCGCTGAGATCCGCCGGCCGCCGGGCCGATCGTCGTTGCGCGAGTCAGTCTGCGAGCGCCTTGAGGTCGCGCAGCAGCGCGGCGCGTCCGCGGTCGAGCTGGTCGAGCCGCTGCGCCGCATCGCGCAGCGCCACCAGGTTCTGCACCGGCGCATCGTGCAGGCGCCGGTAT
>JASHTN010000359.1 GCA_030040525.1 Gammaproteobacteria bacterium
CGAGACCTTCCTCAGCTTCCTCGGGCTCGGCGTGCAGGAGCCGCACGCCAGTCTCGGCAACCTGGTGTACGTCGGCGCGCAGGAGATGGAGTCGGCGCCGTGGCTGCTGATCGTTCCGGCCGGCGCGCTGGCGCTGCTGCTGATCTGCCTCAACGTCTTTGGCGACGGCGTGCGTGATGCCCTCGACCCGCGCGAGCGCTGAAGCGGCCGCGGCGGCCGCCCCGCAGGCCGGCACGGTCCTCGAGGTCGCCGGCCTGACGGTGACCTTTGCCGGCCCGCAGGGCGTGATCACGGCGGCGAGTGAGGTGACGCTCTCGGTCGCACGCGGCGAGTGTCTCGGGGTGGTCGGCGAATCCGGCGCCGGCAAGAGCCAGCTGTTCCTCGCACTCCTCGGACTGCTGGCGGCCAATGGCCGCGCCGCCGGCAGTGCCTGGTTTCTCGGCAAGGAGCTGCTCGGTCTCGGCGCTGCGGAGCTCGACAGCGTGCGCGGGGCCGGCATCGGCATGGTGTTCCAGGACCCGATGACTTCGCTCACGCCGCACCTCACCGTCGGCGAGCAGATCGCGGAGGTCATGATGCGCCACCTCGGGCTGGCGCGCGCCGCGACACGCCTGCGCGCGCTCGCGCTGCTCGAGCGTGTCCAGGTGACCGATCCCGAGCAGCGCCTGCGCCAGTACCCGCACGAGCTCTCCGGCGGCATGCGCCAGCGGGTGATGATCGCCATCGCGCTCGCCTGCGGGCCGCAGCTGCTGATCGCGGACGAGCCGACCACCTCGCTCAATGTCACGGTGCAGGCGCAGATCCTCCGGCTGCTCGCGGAGTTGAAGCGCGAGCGCGCCATGGCGATGGTGCTGATCACGCACGATCTCGGCGCCGTCGCCGGCGTCGCCGACCGCGTCGCGGTGCTGCGCGCCGGACGCATCATCGAGACCGGCTCGGTGGGGCAGGTTCTGAAGACGCCGCGCGAGGCGTACACCGCCGCGCTCTTGCGGGACGCCCGTGCCGCCGACGCGAGCGACCGCCCGCCGGCGGCTGCGGCCGCGGACGGGGCCGAGCTCGCAGTGAGCGACCTCAGCGTCGAGTTCGGCGTGCGTCGCCCCTGGCCCGGCAGGCGCCGGCAGCTCACCGCGGTGAGCGCCGTCAGCCTGAGGGTGGGCAGGGGGGAAGCGCTCGGCGTCGTCGGCGAGTCCGGCAGCGGCAAGTCGACCCTGGCGCGCGCCATCCTCGCGCTCCTGCCGGCGGCCGCCGGGCGCGTCGTGTGGCTCGGCCGGGATCTGGGGCGGCTGCAGCCGCGGGAGCTGCGCTCGCTGCGCCGGGACCTGCAGATCATCTTCCAGGATCCTTTCGGCAGCCTCGACCCGCGCATGACGCTGGCCGAGATCGTCGCCGAGCCGCTCGCGGTGCATTCGCCCCGCCTGAGCGCCGCCGGCCGGGACGAGGCGGTGACGCGCACGCTCGAGCGGGTCGGGCTCGCAGCACAGCTCGCAGGCCGCTACCCGCATGAGCTCTCCGGCGGGGAGTGCCAGCGGGCCGGGCTCGCACGCGCCATGATTCTCGAGCCGCGCCTGCTGGTGTGCGACGAGCCGGTGAGCGCGCTCGATGTGCCCACGCAGCGGCAGATCGTCGAGCTGCTCGGTGCATTCAAGCGCGAGCAGGGACTGACGCTCGTATTCGTCAGCCACAACCTGGCGCTGGTGCGCGCGCTGTGCGAACGGGTCCTGGTGCTGTATGCCGGGCGGATGATGGAGCTCGCCCCGGTGGCCGATCTGTTTGCCCAGCCGCTGCACCCGTACACACTCGAGCTGCTCGCCGCCATCCCGGTTGCCGATCCGGACGTGCAGCCCGCGAGGCTTGCCCGCGCACGCCCGGGGGAGCCGCCGTCGCTGCTCGACCCGCCGAGCGGCTGCGTCTATCGCACGCGCTGTCCGCATGCGATCGCGCTCTGCGGCGAGCGTCAGCCGCTCTGGGACGAGGCGGGCGGCGGCCGTCGCGTGGCCTGTCACCGCTGGCGCGAGCTGATGTAACGGTTATCCTCTGTAGTCATGAGCGACGCCAACATCGCCCCGAGCCAGGGCCTCAGGCAGGTGCGCTACGAGATCCGCGGGCGGCTGGCGCGCCGCGCCCACGAGCTCGAGCGCCAGGGCTACGAGATCATCTCCCTCAACATCGGCAACCCGCGTGCCTTCGGGCTGCGCACGCCCGAGACGATGCGGCTCGCGATGATCGAGAACCTCGGCGAGTCGGAAGGCTACTGTCACCAGCAGGGCATCTTTCCGGCGCGCGAGGCGGTCGTCATGCAGCAGCAGGCGCGCGGCGTCGCCGGCGTTACGGCCGAGGAGGTCTTCATCGGCAACGGCGTGAGCGAGCTCATCGACCTGACGCTGCGCGCGCTGCTCAACGACGGGGACGAGGTGCTGGTGCCGAGCCCGGACTACCCGCTGTGGACGGCGGCCGTGATCCTGAATCGCGGTCGCGCAGTGCACTATGCGTGTCGCCCGGAAGCGGGCTTCGTGCCCGACCCGGAGGAGCTCGCCCGGCTGGTCACGCCGCGTACGCGCGCGCTGGTCGTCATCAACCCGAACAACCCGACGGGCGCGGTCTACCCGCGTGCCGTGCTCGAGGCGCTCGCCCGAATCGCCGAGAGGCGCGGCCTGGTCGTCTTCAGCGACGAGATCTACGACCAGATGACCTACGACGGCGCGCAGTTCGTGCCCATGGCGGGTCTCGTGCACGATACGTTGTGCGCGACGCTCTCCGGGCTGTCGAAGGTCTACCGCGCCTGCGGCTTTCGGGTCGGCTGGGCCGCGTTCTCGGGCCGCACGCAGCTCGCGGCCGACTATCTGCACGCACTCGAGCTGCTGGCATCGCTGCGCCTGTGCAGCAACGTGGCCGCGCAATGGGCCGTGCAGACCGCGCTCGGCGGGCACCAGAGCATCCTCGAGCTGGTCTCGCCCGGCGGCCGCCTCCACGAGTCGCGCGCCGCGATCCTCGCGGCCGTGGCGCGCAGCCGCTTTCTCGAGCTGGCCTCGCCCGGCGGCGCCATGTACGCCTTCATCGGAGTGCGCCGCGGGATGCTCCCGGACTTCGACGACCAGCAGTTCGCGCTCGATCTCCTCGAGCAGAAGCATGTGCTGGTCGCCCCCGGCGTCAGCTTCAACGTGCCGTACCGCAATCACTTCCGCATCACGACACTGCCGGACGCGGCGACTCTCGCGGTGGTGTTCGCTCGCATCGAGGAGCTCCTCCTCGACTACGCAGCCGGACGCCCGGGCGCGGCTGCCGGCGGCAGCGCTGCCCCGGAAACGATCGTGCGCGCCGAGTCGAGGTTCAAGTAACTTCCTCATAGATACCGTAAACTCCTGTTTTGTTTAGGCTCTATAGCGCTGATAGTGCGCATCTGAAGGGCGGTGGAGCGATCGTCGTGCCGTCCCGGCAGCGCGCCCATGCCGTGCGCCTGGCACACGCGGCGGGGGAGCTCGCGGCGGGACGGCGGGTCTGGGCGAATGCGGACGTGCTGCCGGCGACAGGCTGGCTGCGCCGCGAGGTGGAGCGCGGCACCGTGAGCGCCGGCGAAGGAC
>JASHTN010000360.1 GCA_030040525.1 Gammaproteobacteria bacterium
GCCTTGGCGGAGGAACTCCCCTGCGCTCCTTCCCCTTGGGCAGCTCCCAGAGCTCTCCTCGGCAGGATCGCGAGCGCGCCGAAGCCGCTTGCCGCTCTCTTCAGAAATTTCCTTCGATCCATGAGCATCTCCTAGTCATCACGTAGCCGACGCGATCCGCGACCGCCTCGAACACTCAGCGCTTGAAATCCACATCAGCGGCGACAGCTACCGAGGTGTCAAAGCTGTTCCCAAGCGGCAGATCCTCCACACTGGAGTCAATGACCGGCAGATCGGCCCGCATCCGGTCGCAGCACGGCCATTCCTCCCTTGTTTGAATGATCCACCCCCGGTCGCGCTCTGGGTGGTAGCGTTATCATAATTGCTCGTCGGGGGGCATGCAAAGATCGGGACGTGCTCGACGAGGGGCGGGCTCGAGGGATGCGGCGTGCGATTTGATCCCGCGGAGCTGCAGATGGGGGAGAAGGCCCAGTCGGCGGCGGTCCGCTAGTTTCGCTGTCCGGCAAGGGCGAGCGTGGCGTAGACCAGCGAAATACTGCCCCACACCCCGAAGGTGAAATAGAGCGACATCCACAGCGCCTCGTTCTTCCAGTCGTGCCAGCGGTAGGACACCGTCCAGCGGCTGCCGATGTCGATCATGCCCTGCGCGATGCTCAGGTACTGGCGCCCCTGGGCCTGGTCAGCGCGCCATCGTGACCAGTACATGGGGACATCGAAGCCGAATATGAACGCGACATAGGCGGCACCGCCGACGCACCAGGCAATCATCAGGGGCGAGAGGGCCGCAGATCGCTGCGGTCCGATCAGCAGCATGCCGGCAACCACCAGCGCGGCTGTCAGCCCCCAGATTGAATTCTCGACGACGTGACCGCGCTGTCGGGTGGTCAGCACGGCGTGCCAGGCGCAGCCTTGCGCGAATCCGATGAGCGGTACGACCGCGAGCGACAGCGCTTGCCCGAACCGGCTGCCGCCTGGCAACGCGACAGCGTGCAGCATCAGGGCCCACTGGGCCGCGAAGCACAATTCAGCCACGGTCGCGACCGACCGGCCGACGAGGACGCTCGACAGACGGGAGTCGACCAGCACGAGGCGCGCGATATCGAACACCGGCAGCGCGGATCGGAATGCGCAAGCCGACACGTACACGGCGGAGAGCACGAGTTGGATCAGGCAGGCGGAGCAGGTCTCGATCGCGTGCTCGCGCGCCACGGCGATGGCGGCCAGCGACCAGAGAGCCACGTTCAACACGGCGATCGCACGCAGCAGCGTATGCCACCAGGCGACCGCGTGCGAGGTCACGCCCTCCGGTTGCCCGCGGTCGTCTGCAGGCGGCGGAGCAGGCGTGGTGAGCGGCTGATTCAGGCGGCCGGCTCGATGACCGCCCGTTCCGCCGTGCTCCACGGCCGCGGTCCCGGACGGCAGTCCACCAGGTTGGCTTCAAACTCGCGGGTGCACGCTGCCCAACCCGACTGCAGAGCGCGGGCGCGGCAGGCGCGCGGGTCGACCCCGAGCGCCCGTTGCGCCGCCTTGCCGAGATCCGCATCGAGCGCGCCGGTCACGCCGTCTTCCACGACGTCGATCGGGCCCGTGATGGGGAAGGCCGCCACCGGCACGCCGCAGGCCATCGCCTCGAGATTCACCAGGCCGAAGGTGTCGGTGAGGCTCGGAAAAACCAGCACGTCGGCGGCCGCGAGGTGCGCGGCGAGATCCTCGCCGTAGCGGAAGCCGGCGTACTCGGCCTCGGGGTACTGCGCCGCGAGGCGCGCCCGCTCGGGCCCGTCGCCGATCACGATCTTCGAGCCGCGCCACGGCATCCTGAGGAACGCATCGACATTCTTCTCCACCGCGAGGCGTCCCACGTACGCGGCGATCGGCCGCGGCAGTCGCAGGAGCTCCTTGCCGCGCGGCCGGAACAGTTCCGTGTCCACGCCGCGCCGCCAGCGCACGAGGTTGCGGAAGCCGCGCTTGTGGAGCTCATTCTCCACCGACGGCGTGCTCACCATGCAGCGTTGTGCGGCGCCGTGGAAGCGGCGCAACGCCGCATACGACAGCCACAGCGGTATCGGCCAGCGCGACTTGAGGTACTGCGGGAACTGGGTGTGATAGGAGGTCGTGAAGCGCCAGCCGCGCCTCAGGCAATAGCGCCGCGCGGCGAATCCGAGCGGGCCCTCCGTGGCGATGTGCAGTGCCTGCGGCCGGAAGAATTCCAGCTTGCGGGCCAGTGCAGCCATCGGCCTCACGGCCACGCGGATCTCCGGATAACTCGGGCAGGGTATGGTACGGAAGTCGCGCGGTGCGGCGATCGTCACCTCATGGCCGAATCGGACGAGCCATGCGGCGGTCTGCGCCAGCGTGTTGACGACGCCGTTGGTTTGCGGAAACCACGCGTCGGTCACGATCATGATTCTCATGCCGGCGCGCATCCTCACTGAAGTTCGTGACAGTGGCGTTAAAGTGGTGGCCCGGAAGCGCCTCACAAAATATTTGCCCAAACAGCGGCTTGTCATATGTTCTTAACATTCTTCCTATAATTCCTTCACACCAGCGCAGCCGCGCGGTCGCATCGAGTGGAGGAGCGAATGCACGTTTTTCTTGCCGAACTCAAGAAGCAGCGCTGGGACGATCATCGTTACTACCACCACAGCCGGATCAACCAGACCCTGCACCTGGTGAGTGCGCTCAGCTTCCTCACGGCCTACGTCTTCATTTTCACCAACCCGGCCGCCGCCGCGCTCATCGGCTGGCTGGTGGCGATGGTGACGCGTCAGCTGGGCCACTTCGTCTTCGAGTCGAAGGACTATGACGAGGTCAACCAGGCCACGCACGCCCACAAGGAAGACATCAAGGTAGGCTACAACCTCAGGCGCAAGGTCGTTCTGCTGTCGATCTGGGCCGCCTCACCGGTGGCTCTCTGGCTCGACCCGACGTTGTTCGGCATCTACCGTGCGGCGCACGGCCATGCCGACTTCGTGCGCCACGTCTGTCAGGTCTGGCTCGCGCTCGGGGCGGGGGCGTTGCTGTTCCGCACGGTGCAGCTGTGCCTGCAGCAGAGCGTGCTAACGGGTGTCGTGTGGTTCACGAAAATCCTCACCGACCCGTTTCACGACGTCAAACTCTACTGCCGGGCACCGCTGCACTTGCTGCGCGGCGAGCTCGTCGATCCGATGGAGGATGTCGTCCACCAGGCCTGAAGCAGCTCACGCAGGACGCGCCGGCGGATCGCCTTGTTGGTGAGCCCCGTACCCTGCCACCACCAGCCGTCGCGCCGCATCGCCTCGGCCGCCGCCACCACCCGGTCGGCGACCGCGGCGAAATCGGCGTCGTTGTAGTTGAGGCTGAAGATGAGCCGCGCGGTGCCGATCCAGCTCAAGGCCAGTCCCTGCGCGCGCAGGTAGTACTGGAACATCCAGTTGTAGCGCGAGGGCTTGAGGTAGTTGAAGGTCCAGATGGACGAGAGATGCGCGACTTGAACCGGGAGCTCCGCTGCCTCGAGCCGCGCGTTGAGCCCGGCGGCGCGGCGCTCCCAGACCGCATCGAGCTCGCGATACAGCGCGCGGATCGGCTCGCTCTCCAGGCGGGTGAGGAATTCGTGCATGGCGCCCATCACGTAGGGGTGCGAGTTGAACGTGCCGCGCGCGAAGCACACGTCGGCCGGGTGTGCCTCGTCGTAGCGTTTCATGAGATCACGGCGCCCGCAGACGACGCCCACCGGCAGCCCTCCGCCGAGACTCTTGCCGTAGGTCACGAGATCCGCGCGCACACCGAAGTACTCCTGCGCGCCCCCGGGAGCGAGTCGAAAGCCGACGAACACTTCATCGAAGATGAGCACTATGCGCCGCTCGGAGCACACCGTGCGCAGCTCCTTGAGCCAGGCCGCGTAGGCGGCGCGATCGAAATGGGCGCGCCGTCCGCTGTCGATCAGGCCCGAATCGGCGGGCGCGCTCGCATTCGGATGCAGCGCCTGCACGGGATTCACCAGCACGCAGGCGATGTCCCGCCGCGTGCGCAGCACCCGCAGCGATGCGGCATCCATGTCCTTGAGCGTGTAGGTGGCGTCCGGGGCAGCGGGTTGCCCACCCCGGGCTGCACATCCCCCCACCAGCCGTGATACGCCCCGCAGAAGCGCACCAGGCAGCGGCGGCGCGTGTGATAGCGCGCGAGGCGCACGGCCTGCATCACGGCCTCGGTACCCGACATGTGGAACGACACCTCGTCGAGTCCCGAGATCTCGCGCAGCCGGCGCACGTTGTCGGCGAGCAGCGGATGGTAGGCGCCGAGCACCGGCCCGAGCGCGCGCACCCGCTCGGCACCGCGCTCGATGCACTCCTTGTAGAAGTCGTAGCCGAAGAGGTTCACTCCGTAGGAGCCGCTCACCTCGAAGAGGCGGTTGCCGTCGACATCGGCCACGGTGACACCCGCGGAGGACTCGAGGAACGCGCCAGCCTGGAGGTGCTGACGGACCAGGCGGCTGAACTGAAACGGCACGCGATAGCGCGCCGTGAACTGCAGATCCGGGACCGAGCGCGCCACCTCGCGGGTGAGGGCGGCGCCCTTGGCGAACCGCTGCGCAAAGAGCTGCGCGAGCTGCATGAAGCCCGCACGGCGCGCCGCGGCCACTTCCGCCGGCGCATCGTCTGCGCTGAAGAACCGCGTCTCGTCGTACTCGTAGTAGGGAATGAGCCGCGCCACGAGCCGCGCGAGGCGCGAGTGTCCGACGAGCGAGGGATGCTTGGCGCGCGACAGCAGCAGCCGCAGCCAGAGGCTCCGCAGTGCGAGCAGCGCGACCAGAACGCCGGCGATGTACCACAGCAGCATGATTGGCTCGAGCCTCCAGGGGGGCCAGCTTCGGGGCCGATTGCCCCGCCGGCAAACTATTTCAGTTCCGTGACAACGCGATGACAGTGCGCAGGGCGATCGCCAGGGTCAGCCAGCAGGAGCAACTGAATTTCCTGCTAACCAATCGCCTGCCGCGCCGCTGGCTGACGCTGTTCGTGGGGTGGCTGAGCCGCCTCGAGCAGCCCTGGCTCTGCCGCCTCTGTATTGCGGTCTGGGGGCTCTTCACCGAGCTCGATCTGAGCGATGCCCGCAACACCCGCTTTCGCAGTCTGCAGGAATTCTTTACCCGGCAGCTCAAGGACGGGGCACGCCGCGTCGACCCCGACCCGGACATCGTCGTCAGCCCGTGCGACGGCATCGTGGGTGCCATGGGCCAGGTGAGCGAGGGATCGGTGCTTCAGGCCAAGGGCTTCCCCTACACGCTCATCGATCTGCTGAGCGATGCGGAGCTGGTGCGCACCTATCTCAACGGCTCCTTCGTCACGCTGCGCCTCACCTCCGGCATGTATCACCGCTTCCACGCCCCCTACGACTGCCGCGTCGAGCAGGTGACCTACGTCTCGGGAGATACCTGGAACGTCAATCCGATTGCGCTCAAGCGCGTCGAGAATCTTTTCTGCAAGAACGAGCGCGCCATCATCCGCTGCCGGCTGAGCGCCTCCGACCAGCTCATCACGCTCGTGCCCGTCGCCGCCATCCTGGTGGCGAGCATCCGGCTGCACTGCGCGGACGTGCTGCTGCATCTGAAGTACCGGGGACCCAACACCATTCCCTGCGATGCGACGCTGCGCAAGGGCGAGGAGATGGGCTGGTTCCAGCACGGCTCGACCATGATCGCGTTTGCGCCGCCGGGCATCGCGCTTGCTCCGGGGCTGCGGCAGGGAAGCGTGATCCGCATGGGCCAGCCGCTGCTGAGCATTGCGGGCATGGAATCGTGAGCGAGGTGGCAGTCATCACCGGCGCCACACACGGCATCGGCCGCGTGACCAGCCGCGAGCTCGCGCGCGCCGGCAAAACCGTCGTCATGCTGTGCCGTGACCTGACGGCCGCCAACGCGGTGCGCGCCGAGATCGCGCGCCAGGTGCCGCATGCCAGGCTCGAGGTCGGCCGCTGCGATCTCGCCTCGCTCGCCTCGGTGCGGGAGGCCGCTGCCGCCATCCGCCGCGACTACCCGCCGCTCGGGCTGCTCGTCAACAACGCCGGCATGGTGAGCACTCGCCGCCGCGCGTCGGTCGATGGCTTCGAGCTCACGTTCGCGACCAACCACCTGGGTCCATTCCTGCTCACGGCTTTGCTGTCAGACCACCTGGACAAGGCCGCGCGCATCGTCACGGTCGCTTCCCGGATCCACTACCGCGGCTGCCTCGACTTTGACAAGGTCACAAACGCGCGCGCACGCTACCAGGCAACCGCCGCCTATGCGCAGTCGAAGCTCGCCAACGTCATGCACACGTTTGCGCTCGCACGCCGCATGTCCGGCACCGGCATCAGCGCCAACTGCCTGCACCCCGGCGTCGTCCGTACGAATCTGCTGCCGCGCTGGCTGCGTGTCGTCAAGCCGCTCATCACGCGGGTCATGTTCGATGCTGAGCGCGGCGCGCGCACCAGCATCTACCTGGCGCTCGATCCGGGTGTCGCCGGCATCAGCGGCCGCTACTTCGACGAGTACCAGCAGCCGCAGGCCGCTGCAGCGCTCGCGAACGACGTCGAGCTGCAGGAGTCGCTGTGGAAGAGGAGCGCACTCTGGACCGGGGCACCACAGCGAGCGACGAACGCAGGCTGCCACGCTGACCTGTCATCCTGACCTGCCATCCTGACCGAGAGGCCCGTCATGCCGGAAAATGCCCGATCGCCGCTCAAGCCGCTCAGCGAAGCGCTGCTGTTCGCGAGCAACTTTCTGCGCCATCCGAACATGCTCGGCTCGATCGTCCCGAGCTCGCGCTTCCTCGTGAACCAGGTGCTCGAGCCGGTCGACTGGAGCCGCGCCCGCGTGCTCGTGGAATACGGCCCGGGGGTCGGTACCTTCACCGCCGAGATCCTGCGCCGCATGCGCAGCGACGCCCAGCTCGTGGCCATCGAGACGAATCAGGACTTCGTGCGCTTCCTGCAGCGGGCGCTGCCGGATCCGCGGCTGCACGTCGTGCACGACTCGGCCGCGGAGGTGCAGCCGGTGCTGCAGCGGCTCGGCCTCCCGGCGCCGCGCTACATCATCTCCGGCATTCCACTCGGCAGCATGCCGGATCCGGTGCGCACCGACATCGCGGTGAAGAGCCGCGCCGCGCTCGAGCCGGGTGGCGCGTTCCTCGTCTACCAGTTCACTGCCCGCGCTCTGCCCGTGCTGCAGCGGACCTTCGGCGATGTGCGGCGCAGCTTCGAGCGACGCAACCTCCCGCCGGCGCAGCTGTTCATGTGCGCCAAACGGGCCGGGTGAGATCTGGACGCCGCACGGCAGAAAGTGGATATTGCCGGGATGCAACCTCGCTTTCAGGCAGGCAGGAGCCTGCCGCGTCCTGATCCCGGCATTCTCGCCACTGCGATCCTCGGTGCGATGAGCGTCGCCGTGGCGTCGGCCGCGACGTCCGCGGAAGTGAGCCAGGCATACCCGTCGGCCTACTCGCTGT
>JASHTN010000030.1 GCA_030040525.1 Gammaproteobacteria bacterium
CCGGGTGACGCTCGCGCACCTGCCGGTGCGCCGCGAGCGCTGCCGTCTCCTCGCCGGCGTGGGTGCTGCCGGCGACCCAGAGCGGCGCGCTCGGGGCGTACTGCGCGCGCAGCCGCGCGCCGCGCGCGGCGAGGTCCTCCGGCAGCTCGAAGTCGAACTTGAGATTGCCGGTCACATGGGTGCTGCCGGGATCGGCACCGAGGGAACGGAAGCGCTCGGCATCCCCCTCACCCTGCGCTGCCACCACCGCCGCGTGCGACAGCGCGCCGCTGAAGAGCGCACCGAGGCGTCGGTAGCGCCCGGCCGAGCGCGCCGAGATGCGTGCGCTGGCCAGCACCAGCGGCACGCGCCGGCGGCCGCATTCACGGTAGAGGTTCGGCCACAGCTCGGTCTCGAAGATCACCGCGAGCCGCGGCTGCACGCGCCGCAGGAACCGCCGCACCGCGCCCGGCAGGTCGTATGGCAGGTAGCGCACCTCGGCCAGGTTGCCGAACAGCGCACGCGCGCGCGCGCCTCCCGTCGGCGTGAGCGTCGTGACCGTGAGCGGCAGGCCGGGATGGCGCCGGTAGAGCGCGCTCACCAGCGGCGCGCACGCCTGCACTTCCCCGACCGACGCCGCATGCAGCCATACCCCACCGGGGGGCGGCGGCGTGCCGAAACCGAAACGCTCGGCGAAGTTGCGCCGATAGGCGCGATCGCGGATGCCGCGCCACAGAAAGACGGCGGAGACGATCGGGACGGTGACATAGGCGGCAAGGTTGTAGAGCAGGCCGTAAAGCGATCGCAAGCTTGGCGCCTCGCTTCAGCCTGCCGGGCGCAGCTCCCCGCGCCCGTCGGACTGGCGGTAGCCGTCGAGCAGCGCGTGCCAGTCGGACTCCCCGAAACGCTCGGCCGGCAGGCCCCAGGTGAGCTTCTCGAGCGAGCGGCGCAACCGTACCAGGTTTGCGTCGCACCACAGACCGGGACCGCGCAGCTGGCAACGGTCGAAGTCGATCACAAAGACCGCCTCCTCGCTCAGCAGGATGTTGTGGGCGGTGAGATCGGCATGACAGACGCCGAGATCGTGGAACCTGCGCACGCAGCGGCCGATCGATACCCACGTGGTGATCGAGAGCGCGCCGGTACACAGACACTCGTACAGCGAGCCAACCGCCGGCAGCCGCTCGGTGATCAGATCGCCGGTGTAGCTGGCGCCGCGGCGCGCGTAGCGCGCGGCGATCGGCGCCGGCACGGGCAGGCCGGCTCGGTGCAGCCGGTAGGTGAGGTGCCACTCCGTAAACGGCCGCGTGGCGTCCTCGCCGGTCCACGGATAGCGATCCGCGGAGAGCCGTGCCATCCAGCCGCCGCGCCGGTAGTGGCGCAGCACGCAGCGCTGCCCTTCGAGGCGAATGTAGCTGGTGACGCCGCGTCCCTGCGCCGTGCCCTCGAGCTCGCCGCGCGCGCGCCAGTGCTCCGGGTCGAACCAGCCGGCGCTCGGATTGCTCACCCGGGAGGCGTCGTACAGCACGGCGCCCCCGGCGACGGCGCGGCGCTTCACCTCCGAGCCGAGCACCCCCCAGCGCCCGCTCACCGACCCCGAATCCGTACCCCCGCCGCTGCCTTGCGCCGCAGCGCCTGCAGGCTGAGTATCCTCGGGCAGTCGGCGATCAGGGACGCCTGTCATGGAAGCTTTCGAGTTTAACACTGTCGACTTTAACACCGTCGACAGCGACGTCGAGGAGGTCGCAGAGAGGCCGGACCCGTTGTTAGGATTACATCAATGAAGGACGTCGCGATACCCGTGTCCCCGGGCGAGCTGCTCGACAAGATCACCATCCTGAGGATCAAGGCGGCGCGTATTCTCGACGCCGCGAAGCTCGCCAACGTGAAGCTGGAACTCGCGTTGCTCGAGCAGGCCTGGAGCGATGCCGGCGGTGGGGCCTGCGACGTCAGTCAGCACCAACACGCTCTGCAGCACGTCAACGAGCAGCTCTGGGACATCGAGGACCGCATCCGCGAGAAGGAAGCCAAGCAGACCTTCGACCGCGATTTCATCGAGCTGGCGCGTGCCGTATACGTCTCGAACGACGAGCGCGCGGCCATCAAGAAGCGCATCAACGAGCTGCTCGGCTCGCGCATCGTCGAGGAGAAGTCGTACAAGCCGTACCGCTAGCGCTGGAGTAAGATTGCCGCCCTGGCGCTTCTCCAGAGCGAGGTGTCTCGATTGATCTACGTACTGGCGCTGCTCCCGGCGACGGCGCTGACGATCGCCGGCTATTTTGTCCTGTACCTCTCCGCCCGTGCCGAAGGGGGCCTGCGCACCTTTGGGAAGTACCTGGGATTCTGGGCTTTCACGCTGGCGGGCCTGGTGATACTCGGGGCGATATTCGCCGCCGCCCACGGCCACCGCATGCGCGCCATGCACGACGGCATGCACGACGGCATGCATTGCCCATGGATGGGACCGCGCCCGTGGATGGGTCCGCCTCCGGGGATGGGACCGCGCTGGGAAGAGCGTCGCGAGAAAGAAGGCGGCGCACCGCCGCCGCCCCCGATGAGTCCGGCGTCCGGCGCCCAGGGCACCGCACCGCCCACGCAGCACTGAGCTGACGGCGTGCGGGTGGCGACGCTGCTGCCGGCGCTGGTCGGCGCCGGCCTGACTTCCGTTGCGGCTGCCGCACCCGCGCTAGCCCCGGCCGCCGGGGTCTACGCCGACCTCGCCTGGCGGATGATCGGTCCGTTCCGCGGCGGCCGCACGCGCGCGGTCGCGGGCGTGCCGCTGCAGCCGAACGTGTTCTACATCGGCGCGGTCGACGGCGGGGTCTGGAAGACGGACAACGCGGGACGCACCTGGCAGCCGATCTTCGATGCCGAGCCGACGCAGTCGATCGGCGCGATCGCGGTCGCACCCTCCGACCCCGACATCGTGTACGCGGCGAGCGGCGAAGGGTTGCTGCGGCCGGACCTGTCGGTGGGCGACGGCCTCTACCGCTCCGGCGACGGCGGCCGCACCTGGCAGCATTGCGGCCTCACCGACGGCCAGCAGATCCCCGAGCTCGCGGTCGACCCGCACAACCCGGACCGGTTGTTCGCCGCGGTGCTCGGGCACCCGTACGGACCGAGCGCCATGCGCGGCATCTACCGCTCGCTGGACGGGGGGCGCACCTGGCAGCGCGTGCTCTACAAGGACAACGATACCGGCGGCTCCGCGGTGGCGCTCGATCCGAGCCATCCCGAGATCGTGTATGCAGGGCTGTGGCAGTCACGCCTGGGTCCGTGGGAGGACAGGAACGAGTTCAACGGCACGGGCGGGGGGCTCTTCAAGTCGACCGACGGCGGCACGACCTGGCGGCAGCTGAGAACGGGCCTGCCGCCGGATCTGGCGCAGATCAACATCGCGATTGCGCCGAGCGAGCCGACGCGGCTCTACGCGGCCGTGGGCACCACGGAGCCGGGCGAATACTCCTCGGGGGCCGGGCTCGGCGTGTTCCGCTCCGACGACAGCGGCGAGAGCTGGCGGCGCATCACCGACGATCCGCGCCCGGCGCTGCGTATCGGCGGCGGCGATCTGACGGTCCTCCGTGTCGATCCGACCAACGCCGATGTCGTCTACAGCACGGGCATCGTCACCATGAAGTCGCTCGACGGCGGGCACACCTGGCAGCCGCTGCGCGGCGCGCCGGGCGGCGATGATTACCAGAACCTCTGGATCAACCCGATCGACCCGCACATCATTGCGCTGGTCAGCGACCAGGGCGCCGTCATCACCGTGAACGGCGGCGAGAGCTGGAGCTCCTGGTTCACACAGCCGACCGCGCAGCTCTATCACGTGAGCGTTGCGCCCACCTTCCCGTACCGGGTGTGCGCCGCACAGCAGGAGAGCGGCTCGGTGTGCATCTCGAGCCGCGGTAACGACGGCGAGATCACCGAGCGCGACTGGCATCCCGTCGGAGTCATCGAGTACGGCTACGTGGCGCCGGATCCGCTCGACCCCGACCTCATCTACGGGGCCGGGCGCAGCGAGGTCTCGAAGTACCATTGGTCGACCGGGCAGGTGCAGAACGTGACCCCGATCCCGGTACGCAGCGCCGACGTGCGCGTCGACCGCACCGAGCCGCTGATGTTCTCGCCCCTTGACCCGCACACGCTCTACTACGGCGCCAACCGCCTGTACCGCACACGCGACGGCGGCGAGAGCTGGCAGACCATCAGTCCGGACCTGGCGCGTGAGGCCGGCAACGTGCCGGCGAGCGTCGGCGCGCTGCACCTGGCGGGCGCCGAGAAGCAGCGCGGGGTGATCTACTCGCTCGGGCCCTCGCCCCTCGACATCGACCTGCTCTGGGCCGGCACCGACGACGGCTTCGTATGGCTGACGACCGACGGCGGCTCGCATTGGTCGAACGTCACTCCGCCGGCACTCACGCCGTGGAGCAAGGTCACGCAGATCGAGCCCTCGCACTTCGATGCAGACAGCGCGTACGTGTCCGTGAGCCGCATGCGCATCGACGACCTGCACCCTTACATCTACCGTACACGCGACCGCGGCCGCACTTGGGCTGCGATCACCGACGGGCTCCCGGCAGACGGCCCGGTGAATGCAGTGCGCGAGGACCCCTCAAGCCGCGGGCTGCTGTTCGCGGCCACGGAAACGGGTGTCTGGGTCTCATACGACGACGGCGCACACTGGGGGTCGCTGCAGCTCAACCTCCCGCATACCTCGGTGCGGGACCTGTGGATCCGCGAGGCCGATCTCCTCGCCGCCACCCACGGGCGCTCGCTCTGGATCCTCGACGACATTTCGCGCCTGCGGCAGCTGCAGCGCGGTGCGCTGCCGCGCGCGGCGGTGCTGTACCGGCCGGCAGCCGCCTACCGCATGCACCGCAGCACCTGGACCGACACACCGATGCCGCCGGATGAGCCCATGGCGGCGAACCCACCGGCCGGTGCCATCGTCGACTACTTCCTGCCGCGCGATGCAGTACATCCGGTCGAGCTCGAGGTGCTCGACAGTCACGGCGCGCTCGTGCGCCGCTACCGCAGCGACGATGCGCCCGTGCCGAGTGCCGAGCAGCTCGCCCGCGAGCTCATCCCGCGCTACTGGATCGCCCCCTCGAGCGTGCTGCCGGCGCACGCCGGCATGCACCGCTGGGTCTGGGACCTGCGCTACGCACCGCCGGTCGCGACGACCCACGGCTATCCGATCTCCGCCGTGCCGCACGCGACCCCCGAGGAGCCGCGGGGTCCGATGGCGCTGCCCGGAACCTATCTCGTGCGCCTTGCCGTCGACGGGCGGCACTACGAGGCGCCGCTCGAGGTGAAGCCCGATCCGCGCGTGCACGCCTCGCCGGGCGCACTCGAGAATCAGCTGAGTCTCGCGAGGAAGCTGTCGGAGCTTCTCACCGAGAGCTCGCAGGCGGTGCTCTCGGCCCGCTCGATCGCGGCACAGCTCAAGGCGCTCAAGCCCGCCGGCGCGATGGCGGAGGCGGTCCATGCCTATCAGCAGCGTCTCGCGGAACTGCTCGGGACGGGGGAGAAGGAGCCGGCGGACGCGGCACCGCCCCCCGGCACTGCACCCCGGGTGTCGCTCCCCGATGTGCAGGAGCGTATCGAGACTCTCTACGGTGAGGTGACGCGGGCGGACGCCGCGCCGACCGAGCCCCAGCAGAGTGCCGCAGCTGCGGCACAGCAGGCACTCGCCCCTGAGCTCGCCGACTGGCACAAGCTCGCGGCCGACCTCGCCGCGCTCAACAGGCAGCTCAGGGCCGCGAAGCTCGCGGCGGTGCGCCTGGGGCTCGCGCCACCGCGCGATGCAGACATGGCCGACCGGGACTGAGGGCGCGCCGCGCGGGTTCGATCACCGCCGCAGCGTGTACTCCGCGCTGCAGTACGGACACTTCGCCCAGCCGGTCTCCGTGATAGGCAGGTAGACGCGCGGGTGCGAGTTCCACAGATACATCTGCGGCATCGGGCAGGCCAGCGGCAGATCGGCTTCCGTCACGTCGTACTGATTCTGCGCGTTCGGTTGCAGCAGTGGTCGGGCGGGCTCGGCCATGCGCGGCATTATACCTGCGCCCCCGGTGATGCATCGCTCATGGTCTGATCCCAGATGCGCACGACCTCGGCGCGCGCCTCCGCGAACTCGCCCGCCGGCACGATCGCCACGGCCCCGGCGAGCGACAGCCGGTGCGCCCGGCCGCGGTAGGCGCGATAGGCGCCGGTGAGCGTGTCGACGACCGCCTGCGGCACGAGGGCCGCGGACGCCACCGACTCGAGCTGGCGGATGGTGTCGGCGAACATCACCACGGGCGGATGGCGCTGCGCCCACTTGAGCGCCCAGTACTGCGCGAGGAACTCGATGTCGGCGATCCCACCCGGATCCTGCTTGATGTCGAATCCTGCGGCGCCGCCCCGCGAGAGCTCGCGGCGCATGCGCTCGCGCATGCCGCGCACCTCCTCGCGCAGCGCCTCGCGCCGCACGTGGTTGCAGAGCACCTCGAGCCGCACGCGCTCGAACTGCGCGCGCAGCTCAGGTGAGCCGGCGACGCCGCGCGCATGCAGCAGCGCCTGGTGCTCCCAGGTCCAGGCCTCGCGCCGCTGGTAGTCGGCGAACGCGCCGATGTTGGTGACCAGCATGCCGCCCTTGCCACTCGGGCGCAGCCGGACATCCACTTCATAAAGCCGGCCCGCGGCCGAATGCATGGTGAGCAGGTGGACGATGCGCTGCGCCAGGCGCACGAAGAACAGCTGGTTGTCGATCGAGCGGGGTGCGCCGCTCGTCTCCTGGCGCTCGCCGTGCGAGTCGTGCAGGAACACGAGGTCGAGATCGGACGAGTAGCCGAGCTCCATGCCGCCGAGCTTGCCGTAGCCCAGCGCGCAGATGTTGACGGCTCGGGCCCCGCCGGCCGCCGCGCAGGTCGGCACGCCGTAGAGCGCGGTGATCTGCCGCCAGCCGAGCTGCATGGCGCGCTCGAGGATCAGCTCGGCGACATCGGTGAGCCGGTCGCTCACCCGCATCAGGGGCAGCGCGCCGGTGAGGTCGGCGACCGCGATGCGGAACATGGCGGCGCTCTGGAAATGCCGCAGCACCTCCACCTGGCGCTCGGGATCCTCCTCACCCGAGAGCTGCTGCATGCGCTGCTCGAGCTCGGTGGCGAGGCTGGTGCGGTCCGGGTGCTGCGACAGCAGCCGCTCGTCGATGAGCTCATCGAGCAGCAGCGGCTGGGCCGCGATCTGCTCGGCCAGGAACTCACCGTGGGCGCACAGCTCGACCAGTCGCGCGCGCGCCGGGCCGTTCTCGCGCAGCAGCGCGAAATACGCCGAGCGCTTGCCGGTCGCCTCGATGATCCGCAGTATCCGGCGCAGCACTGGCAGCTGCGCGCGGCTGCGGGCGATGTCCTCGAGCAGCGCCGGCAGCAGTGCCTGCAGGCGCCTGCGTCCGGGCTCATCCAGCCTGCGCACCAGTGCGGAAGCG
>JASHTN010000361.1 GCA_030040525.1 Gammaproteobacteria bacterium
CGGCGCACCACTAAAGGAGCGGCCGGCTGGCGCGAGCACCCGCCTCCGCCCCCGCTACTTCACCAGTGCCTGATAGACCAGCGTCTGGAACTCGTCGTCGAAGGGCACGTCGCGGGGCATGTCCTGGACGAACACCAGCGCCACGAGATCCTCCTTCGGGTCCACGGTGAACCACGTCGAGGCGAGCCCGGGCCAGCCGAACTGGCCCTTGGAGCCGAGGTTGCCCGCCTGCGCGGGATCGGTCACCACCGAGACTCCGAGCCCGTAGCGCATGCCGTCGTGCCAGTACGCGGTTCCCGGCGGCAGGTTGTCGGAGGTCATGAGCGCGACGGTGGCCGGCGAGAGGATGCGCACGCCGTCGAGCTCGCCGCCGTTGAGGAGCGTCTGTGCAAAGCGCAGGTAGTCGCGCGGCGTGGAGGCGAGCCCCGCACCGCCGCCCGGATGCCCGGTGAAGCGCGCGTAGCTGTCGTCGGGCGCGGCAATGGCCTTGAGGGCGCCGTCCTGCGCCGTCGTATAGATCGTCGGGTAGCGGCTCGCGAGCCCGGGCGGAATACCGAACACCGTGTCCTTCATGCCGAGCGGCGCGAAGATCACTTTGCGGCAGTACTCCTCGAAGCTCATGCCGGAGAGGGACTCGGCGAGATAAGCGAGCACGTCGTAGGAGAAACTGTAGACCCAGCGCTCGCCGGGCTGATAAAGCAGCGGCAACCCGGACATCCTGCCGACGAGCTCGGCGAGCGATTGCGAGGCGGGCACACCCGCCGCCTGATACGCCTTATCGACCGGGGTGTCGTCGAAGTATCCGCCGTAGGTGAAGCCGGCGGTGTGCCGGAAGACGTCCTGGAGCGTGACGACGCGCTTGGGCGCCTCCAGGATCATCCTGCCTTGCGGGTCGAGCCCGGCGTAGACGCGCACCCTGCCGAACGCCGGCAGGTACTTCTCGAGCGGATCGGTGAGCTGGAACTTCCCCTGCTCGTAGAGGGTGAGGAGCGCGACGGCCGTCACCGGCTTGGTCATGGAGTAGAGCCGGAACATCGCATCGGTGCGCATCGGCCGCCCCGAGGCGAGGTCGGCGACGCCGTAAGCCTTCTCCCAGGCGATGCGGCCGTGGCGGGCGATCAGCACCACCGCACCCGCCTTGCGGCGCGCGGCGATCTCGCCGTTCATCCAGGCGTCGAGCCGCCCGAGCCGCGCGGTGGAGAAGCCGACGCTCTCGGGCCGTGCACGCTCGAGCTCGCGCGCCCACGAAGGCGCCGGTGCCGGCGCGCACAGCAGCGCCGCGAGGAGCACCTGAGTGGCCAGTGCCCGCAGCAGCGCTCCGCGCATCGGTCCTCAGGCCCTCGAGCGGTAGTCGGTCTGGATCTTGCGGATCTGCTTGTCGGTGCCGAAGTACGCGTGCTTGGACATGTCGGCGCTGTAGCGGCTCGCCGGCGGATGTCGCCCGAGGCTCTCGGCGAGCGCGCGGATGTGGTGCGGACCCGCCCCACAGCACACCCCCAGGTAGCGGATTCCGGCCGCGAACGCCTCGCGCCCGAAGTCGGCGATCTCCGCGCGGGTACACACGAAGGGATCGAGGCCCACGGGAAACGCGCGCTCGTTGCCGCAGCACGGATCCGTCAGCGACATGAACGAGGGCTGCGTGGGAGTCGTCCGGTACGGCACCGGAAGCGCCGCGACGTGGCAGCGCACCGCCGCGCGGATGCTCCTCAGCAGCGGCATCATGGTCGCCGGCCCGCGGTGGCAGTTGAGGCCGACGACGTCGGCCCCGGCCGCCTCGAGCCGCACGCAGGCCTCGGCCGGCGTCCAGCCCTCGCGTGTCACGTCCTCGCGGTGCATCCCGATGGTGATCACCGCGGGTACCTTCGAGCACCTCTTGATCGCCGCGAGCGCGAGCAGCGCCTCCTGGCCCCAGGCGAAGGTCTCGGCGACGAAGTAGTCGACCCCCGCCTCCACGGCCCAGCCCGCCTGCTCGGCAAAGATGGCCTCGACCTCCTTGACGGCGCTCTTGTCGGACGGGTCGAAGATGTTGGTGTTGCACAGGTCCCCGGCGAAAAGCGTTCCGCTGCGCCGTGCGACCGAGCGGGCGATCCGGAGCGCGGCGCGGTTCATGGGGACCAGGTCCTTCTCACGACCGATGACCCGCAGCTTCTCGCGGTGCACGTAGTAGGTGAGCGCCTGGGTCACGTCCGAGCCGGCGTGCACGAAGTCCATGTGCAGCTGCTCGACCACCTCGGGGTGATCGAAGAGCACCTCGGGCACGAAGGCGCCGGCCTGCAGGTAGCCGCGCCGCTCGAGCTCGAACACGTAGCCTTCCGCGCAGACGACCGGGCCCTTCGCGAGCCGTGCCAGCAGGTCGCGGCCCGCGCCGCGGGCGCCGGCCCCCATGCCCTTGCCGGGCTTGGGCTTGCGCACCGCGGGCCGGCGGGGCGCTGATTTGCGGGCCGCGGGCTTGCGGCGCGAGCGGGAAATGGGTGCCATGCGAAGGTTCTCCGATCCTTTGTTGTCTCCGGCCCGAGGCGCTACATTCTAGTCACGCGCCGGTCAGGTCCGATGCCGCTTTTAGATGGGGGTATCCGTTTTCTCGGCTTTGACCGCCCGATTCATTTAGGGAAGCTTCGCATATGAGCGCCTCGCCCGCACAGCACGACCGCCGCGCCTGGGAGCAGTTGGCCGCGGCGATCCGCCCCGAAGGCCGGGCGTTCGTCGCCGGCCGGCACCAGCCGGCGCTCGACGGCGCGACGTTCGAGGACATCAGCCCGATCAACGGCAGGCCGCTGTGCCAGGTGGCGCGCTGCCGCACGCAGGACGTCGACGCCGCGGTGGCCGCAGCCCGCGCCACCTTCGAAAGCGGCCTCTGGCGGGCCACCGAGCCGCGCGAGCGCAAGCGGATCCTGCGGCGCTTCGCCGAGCTCATCCGCGCCGACGTCGAACGACTGGCGCTGCTCGAGACGCTCGACGTGGGCAAGCCGATCGTCGACTCGGTGGGCGTCGACGTGGCCAACTGCGCCGACTGCATCGAGTACTACGCTGAGTTCGCCGACAAGCTCTACGACGAGGTGGCGCCGACCGGCCCGAGCGACCTGGCGGTGGTGCGGCGCGAGCCGCTCGGGGTGATCGCCGCGATCGTGCCCTGGAATTACCCGCTCATCATCAGCACCTGGAAGCTCGGCGCCGCGCTCGTCACCGGCAACTCGGTGGTCCTGAAGCCCGCCGAGCAGTCGCCGCTCTCGGCGATCCGGCTGGCGGAGCTGGCCTGCGAGGCGGGACTGCCGCCGGGCGCCTTCAACGTGGTGCCGGGTCTCGGGGAGGAAGCCGGCCAGGCGCTGGCGCGCCATGCGGACGTCGACATGGTGAGCTTCACCGGCTCGACCGAGGTCGGGCGGCTGATGCTGCGCTATGCCGGGGAGTCGAACCTCAAGCGCGTTGCGCTCGAATGCGGCGGCAAATCCCCGCACGTGGTGTTCGCCGACGCCGACCTCCGGGCGGCCGCGGACGCCATCGCCTGGGGCATCTACTACAACAGCGGCGAGACCTGTCACGCAGGCTCGCGGGTGCTGGTGAGCTCCCCGGTCAAGGACGCGTTGATCGCCGAGATCGCCCGGGTGGCCGCCACCATTACGCTCGGCCATCCGCTCGAGCCTGCGACCCGGATGGGCGCCCTCATCGACCGGGGCCACATGCAGCGCGTGCTCGGCTACATCGCCGGCGGCGTCGCCGACGGCGCGCAGGTCGCGCTCGGTGGCCGGCAGGCGCTGGAGGAGACCGGCGGCTTCTACGTCGAGGCCACCGTGCTCGACCGCGTGCGGCCGGACATGAAGGTGGCGCGCGAGGAGATCTTCGGGCCGGTGCTCTCGGTCATGACCTTCGAGACGGAGCCGGAGGCGCTGCGCGCCGCCAATGACTCGAGCTTCGGACTCGCCGCCGCGGTGTGGACCGCCGACATGACCGTCGCACACCGCGTGTCGCGCGCGCTGCGCGGCGGCACCGTGTGGGTGAACGCCTGGGACCGCTCCTCGATGGCCACCCCGTTCGGCGGCTTCAAGCTCTCGGGTTTCGGCCGCGATCGCTCGCCGCACGCGATCGACAAGTACTGCGACCTTAAGACGATCTGGACGGCCTACCGATGAGCGTGCCGCTCAAGCACGGCGAGCGCCCGGGCGCCGCGCTACCCGCCGCACCGGCCGCGCTGCGCAGCCACGTGGCGGCGCTGCTTCAGTCCTGCACCCCGGGTCATGCGCTGCCCGGCGCCTTCTTCACCGACGAGGCGCTGTATGCGGTCGAGATGCAACACATCTTCGGCCGGCATTGGCTGTTCCTCGCCACCGAGGCCGAGATCCCGGAAGCCGGCGACTACCGCACCTACCAGATCGGCCCGTGGCCGGTCTTCCTGCTGCGCCGCGACGACGGCTCGATCGGCGGCTTCCACAACACCTGCCGGCATCGCGGCTCGCGCATTCTGCAGCAGGACTCAGGCGTCGCGGGCGTCACGCTCATGTGCCCGTACCACCGCTGGACCTATGCGCAGGACGGACGCGTCATCGGCTGCGGCGCGACCGGCGAGCAGGCCGCCGAGCAGCACGCGCTCAGGAGCCTGCACGTCAGGCAGCTCGCGGGCCTGATATTCGTCTGTCTCGCCGACTCCCCTCCCGACGACTTCGACGACATGGCTGCGCGCATGACGCCCTACATCGCCCCGCACGGCCTGACGCACGCCAAGGTGGCGAAGCAGGTCGACATCATCGAGCACGGCAACTGGAAGATCACCATCGAGAACAATCGCGAGTGCTTCCACTGTGAGGGACACCCCGAGCTGCTGTGCTCGCTGTTCGATTTCTTCGGCGAGATCGACGAGGCACGCATGGATGCCGAGGAGCGTGCTACCTACCGGCGCTACCTCGCTGCCAGCGCCGAGTCGGAGGCGCTCTGGAGCCGCCACGGCCTGCCGTGGCGCGCGATCGAGGAGCTGCACGGCCGGCCGACCGCGTTTCGCACCGAGCGGCTGGCGCTCGACGGCGCCGGGGAGTCCATGACCCCCGACACGCGCGCGGCGTCAAAGCGCCTGCTGGGAGATCTGACCGAGGCGCGCCTCGGCACGCTGCACTTTCATACCCAGCCGAATGCCTGGTACCACTTCCTGGCCGATCACGCGCTCACCTTCGCGACGCTGCCGCTCGAGCGCGGCCGCACGCTGGTGCGCAGCACCTGGCTGGTGCACGCCGACGCCGAGGAAGGCCGTGACTACGATCTCGAGAACCTGACCCGTGTCTGGAATGCCACCAACCGCCAGGATGCGGCCTTCGTCGCCGAGACGCAGCGCGGCGCGTCCAGCCCGGCCTACATTCCCGGGCCGATCGGCAACAACGAGTACATGGTGGCGATGTTCCACGCCTGGTACGAGGAGCGGCTGCGCGCGGAGCTGGGGCTCTAGGGCGTGCGCGCGGCTCGGGGATCCTCAGCCGAGCGGCTGGCCGCCCATCTCCAGATGCAGCGCACGCTCGCGGTAGGGATGCGCAGCGAGCACCTGCTCGTTGAGGTCGACGCCGAGGCCGGGCTCGGTCGGCGGGAGTACGTAACCGGCCTCCCAGCGGATCGGCTTCACGAGCACCTCGGCGTGAAAGCCCTGCCAGCGCTCTATCCCTTCGAGGATGAGGAAGTTCGGGCTGCAGACGCTCAGCTGGATGTTGGCCGCACCGACCACCGGGCCGCAGTACAGGTGCGGCGCGATCTGCACCTGCTGCACCTCCGCCATGGCGGCGATCTTCTTCGCCTCGAGAATGCCGCCGACACGCCCCAGGTTCATCTGCAGGATCGCCGCGGCTCCGGCACGCAGCACGCGCGCGAAGTCGTACTTCGTCGCGAGGCGCTCGCCGGTAG
>JASHTN010000362.1 GCA_030040525.1 Gammaproteobacteria bacterium
CTGTCGGTGATCGCGCAGTACGCACCCTACGACCTCGACGGCGGGTGGGAGACCGCGCGCGGCCCCTTCACCGATCTCGTGATCGACACGCTCGAGCGCTTCGCCCCGGGGCTGCGGGCACGGCTGTGCGGCGCGCAGCTGCTCAGCCCCCCCGACATCGAGCGCGAGTTCCGCATCAGCGGCGGCCACTGGCATCACGCCGAGCTCGCACTCGATCAGTTCTTCGTGCTGCGCCCGGTGCCGGGCGCAGTCGGCTACCGGGCGCCGGTCGCGGGACTGTTTCTGTGCGGCGCGGGCTGTCACCCGGGGGGCGGCGTGCTCGGGCTCGCCGGCCGCAACGCCGCCCGCCAGGTGCTGAAGGAGGCCGCCTGAGATGCTGACCGAGAGCGCGCCGCTTTATCGCCAGCCGCTCCTGAAGACCCCGTTCCACGAGCGGGCGCGGCAGTTGAGCCAGGTCGACAGCTTCATCCCCTGGGCCGGCTACACGACGGTCGACGTGTTCACGACCGTCGAGCAGGAGTATTTCGCCATCCGCAACGCCGCCTCCGTGTACGACCTGACGCCCATGGTCAAGTACCGGATCGCGGGCGCGGACGCGCTGCGCTTCCTCAACCGGCTGGTGACGCGGGACCTGCGCAGGCTCCGTCCCGGGCGCGTCGCCTACAGCGTCTGGTGCAACGATCAGGGGCACCTGATCGACGACGGCACGGTCTTCTGCCTCGCCGAGGGCGAATACCGCCTGTGCGCCGCCGAGCGGCAGCTCGACTGGCTGCTCGATTCGAGCGTCGGCTTCGACGTCGGCATCGCGGAAGTCACCGAGGAGGTGGCGGCGCTCGCGCTGCAGGGGCCGACCTCGTGCGCGGTGCTGAAGGCGCTGGGACTTGCCGGCGTCGAGCAGCTCAAGCCCTTCGCGCTCGGCTCGTTCGTGCTGCCTGGGCCGTCGGCGGCGCCGCTCATGGTGTCGCGCACCGGCTTCACCGGCGATCTCGGCTACGAGCTGTGGATGCGGCCTGCCGATGCCGAGACGGTGTGGGATGCGCTCATGGAGGCGGGCCGCACGCGGGGCATCCGTCCGATCGGCTCGCGCGCACTCAACATCGCGCGCATCGAAGCGGGGTTTCTGCTGCCGAACGTCGACTTCGTGCCGGCCGAGCATGCCGTGCATCTCGGCACCGAGCGCTCGCCGCTCGAGCTCGGGCTCGCCTGGCTGGTCGACTTCGGCAAGGGGCACTTCACCGGGCGGCGCGCGCTCCTGGAGGAGCAGCGCCGCGGCGCCCGGCGCTGCCTGGTGGGACTCGATGTCGAGGGGCAAAAGCCCGCGCACAATGCGCTGCTCTACGCGGAGCACGGCGCGCGCCGCCCGGTGGGCAGCGTCACCTCCGCGGTCTGGTCGCCGACCGCCAAGCGCAACCTGGCGCTCGCCATGCTCGATGCGCCGCACTTCGCGCCGGGCCGTGCGGTCTGGGCCGAGATCTACCTGAATCGCGAGCTCGTGTGGGAGCGGCGCATGGCGCGTGCCCGGGTGGTCGAGCGGCCGTTCTACGCGCCGGAGCGCCGGCGCCTGACGCCGCCCGCGGATTTCTGACGGCACAACCACGGGGCAAAGGGGACCGGATGATCGCCACGCAGTCGAAGCCAACCGCCGACCGGCCCTGGCTCGATCCCGCCGCCACGCCGCAGATCGTCATCGACCACGTGAGCCGCAACTACGGTGCCTTCACCGCCGTCGACGACGTCGACCTGAGGATCTTCCGCGGCGAGATGTTTGCGCTGGTCGGCGCCTCGGGCTGCGGCAAGACCACGCTGCTGCGCATGCTGGCCGGCTTCGCCGAGCCGAGCAGCGGCCGCATCAGCATCGACGGCGTCGACATGAGCGGTGTGCCGCCGCACGAGCGCCCCGTCAACATGATGTTCCAGTCCTACGCGCTGTTCCCGCACATGACGGTCGAGCGCAACGTCGGCTACGGCATCAGCCGCATGAAGCTCGACGCCGCGACGCGCAAGCGCCGCATCCAGGAGGCACTCGACATGGTGCAGCTCGGGGCGGTGGCGCAGCGCAAGCCGCACCAGCTCTCCGGCGGCCAGCGCCAGCGCGTCGCGCTGGCGCGCGCGCTCATCCGCCGGCCGAAGGTGCTGCTGCTCGATGAGCCGCTGTCGGCGCTCGACAAGAAGCTGCGCGAGCAGACGCAGTTCGAGCTGATGGACCTGCAGTACCGGATCGGCATCACCTTCATCGTGGTCACGCACGACCAGGACGAGGCCATGGCGCTGGCGAGCCGCATCGCGGTCATGGACCGCGGCCGGGTGGTGCAGGTCGGTACGCCGTCGGAGATCTACGAATTTCCGGCGAGCCGCTTCGTCGCCGACTTCGTCGGCACGACCAACCTGTTCGAGGGGACGGTGCGCGCCTCCCAGGCCGGGCTGATCACGGTGCAGTGCGCCGAGACCGGCTGCGATCTGCTGGTCGACGACGCCGGCAGCTTCGCGCCGGGGCAGCGCATCTGGGTGGCGCTGCGGCCGGAGAAGATCCGCATCGGCAAGCAGCCGGTGACGGCCGCGCGCACCAATCAGCTGCGCGGCACGGTCTGGGAGCTGGGCTATCTCGGCAATCGCTCCACCTACCGCATCAGGACCAGCAGTGGCAAGCTGATCACCGCGTTCTCGCAGAACGAGCGGCGCAGCGCCGAGCCGGCCATCGATTGGAGCGACGAGGTGTTCGTGAGCTGGGGTGCGGATGCGGCGGTGCTGCTGCAGTCATAGGCACCGGCACGCTAAGCTGCCGCCGCGCACCGCGCCGGCGGGATTTATCGGGGAGGCCCGGGCACAGCCCGGGGAAGAAGAGCACATGAAAGACGCAACTCGCCTCATCGGCAGCGTGATCTGTCCACCGCTCGTGGCCCTCGGTCTGCTGGCAGCGCCGTGCGGCGCGGCGCGTGCCGACGACGCGGCGGCGGGTG
>JASHTN010000031.1 GCA_030040525.1 Gammaproteobacteria bacterium
AGTAATCCCGCCCGGATGCCGTCGTCCACGTCGTGATTGTTGTAGGCGATCTCGTCGGCGAGATTGGCGATCTGGGCTTCGAGCCCCGGCTGGTGGTGCTTGAGGAAGCGGTCGCCGAGCTCGCCGAGCTCGCGCGCGTGGCGTGCCGAGCAGTGCTTGAGAATGCCTTCGCGGCACTCGAAGGTGAGATTCAGCCCAGGGAACTCCGCATAGCGCTCCTCGAGCTCGTCCACCACCCGCAGCGACTGCAGGTTGTGCTCGAAGCCGCCGTAGTCCCGCATGCATTCGTTGAGAGCGTCCTGCCCGGCGTGGCCGAAGGGCGTGTGCCCGAGGTCGTGTGCCAGGCAGATCGCCTCGGTGAGCGCCTCGTTCAGCCGCAGCGCGAGCGCCACCGAGCGTGCGATCTGCGCCACCTCGATCGAGTGGGTGATGCGCGTGCGGTACAGGTCACCCTCGTGATTGACGAACACCTGGGTCTTGTAGACCAGCCGCCGGAAAGCGTTCGAGTGGATGATGCGGTCGCGGTCGCGCTGGAACTCGCCGCGCAATTCGGGCTTGGGCTCGGGATAGCGCCGCCCGCGCGATTGTGCGTCGTGCGCCGCGTACGGCGCGAGCCATGCGGCAGCGGCAGCGTCGTTCATGTCAGGCCGCGCTCAGGTCCGCAACACGCTTGCAGCGTGTCCCGCAGCGCCCCTTCAGGGTAGTCGGCGGTGAGGCAGGCTGCGCCGATTCCGCGCAGCAGCACCAGGCGGATGCGTCCGCCCTTTATCTTCTTGTCGATGCGCATGTGCTCGAGCGCAGCGCCGGGTGTGACGCCCGGGATGCAGGTCGGCAGCCCGGCGCGCGCGACGAGGCTGCGCACCCGCTCGGCATCCGCGGACGAAAGCAGCCCGCAGGCGCGCGACATCTCCGCCGCCATCACCAGGCCCGCCGCCACCGCCTCGCCGTGCAGCCATTCGCGGTAGCCGGTCGCCGACTCCAGCGCATGGCCGAAGGTATGGCCGAGATTGAGCAGCGCGCGCTCGCCCTGCTCGCGCTCGTCGCGGCCCACGACTCCCGCCTTGATCTCGCACGAGCGGCGCACGGCGTGCACCAGCGCCGCTGGGTCGCCCGAGAGCAGCTGCGGCAGGTGCGCCTCGAGCCAGGCGAAGAACTCCGCATCGCAGATCAGCCCGTACTTGATCACTTCGGCGAAGCCGGCGCTCCGCTCGCGCGGCGGCAGGGTCGCGAGCGTGGCGATGTCGCTGAGCACCGCGGCAGGCTGGTGAAACGCGCCGATCAGGTTCTTGCCGCCCGGATGGTTGACGCCCGTCTTGCCGCCGACCGCCGCATCGACCTGCGCGAGGAGCGTGGTCGGCACCTGGACGAAGGCTACACCACGCTGGTAGCAGGCGGCCGCGAAGCCCGCCAGATCCCCAACCACACCGCCCCCCAGAGCGACGAGGCTGCAGTCGCGCCCGAAGCGGTTCGCCACCAGCACATCGAGCACGCGCGCGACGTTGGCGAGGGTCTTGTGCGCCTCGCCGTCGGGCAGGATCACCTCGACGAGCCGGCGACCGGCGCCGAGGCCGGCGGCCAGCGCCGCCAGGTAGAGCGGCGCGACGCGGGTATTGCTCACGATCAGCACGTCGCGCGCCGGCACGTGCCGCTCGAGCACGTCGGCCCGGCCGATCAGCCCTGCATCGATCAGGATCGGATAGCTGCGGTTGCCGAGCTCGACGTTCAGGGTATCCACGTCGCCGGAGCAGTATACGTTAGGCGCCGCGCAGCGCGGCCAGCCTGCGCAGCACCTGCTCGGCGACCGCACGCACCCGCTGCCCGTCGGTGGACACGACGACGTCGGCGATCTCCCCGTAGAGCGGCGAGCGCACGTCCATCAGCTCGCCGAGCCGGCCGGGGATATCCGCCGCGTGCAGCAGCGGGCGCTGCTTGCCGTGGCGCACGCGGTCGGCCTGCTGCGACACCGATGTCTTGAGGTACACCACGCAGCCGCGCTCGGCGAGGTGGCGGCGATTCTCCGGCAGCAGCACTGCGCCGCCGCCGGTGGCGAGCACGATGCGCTCGAGCTGCGTCAGCGCGTCGAGCGCCTCACGCTCGCGCTGGCGGAAGCCGGCCTCGCCCTCCTTCTCGAAGATGAACGGGATGTCGACCCCGGTGCGCCGCTCGATCTCGGCGTCGCTGTCGTAGAAGGGCAGCCCTAGCGAGCGCGCCAGCTGGCGCCCGACCGCGGTCTTGCCCGAGCCCATCGGGCCGACGAGGAACACACTGCGCTTATCGAGCATCCGTAGCGCGGAAGGATACCTAAAAGAGCGCGGCCGCCCGCAGGCGGCCGCATTCTCCCTGAGCGTAGGTGACTTAAGCTCAGTTGTAGACGTTGACGCCCTCGTGAACGATCTTCGGGGTGATGAAGATCATGAGCTCGTCGCGGTCGTCCTCGTGGTCGGTGTTCTTGAACAGGTGCCCGAGGATCGGGATGTCCCCGAGGTACGGCACCTTGGTGTCGTCCTCGCGCTGCGTGGTCTGCAGGATGCCGCCGAGCACGACCGTCTGGCCGTCGTTGACCAGCACCTGGGTGGCGATCTCGCGCGTGTCGATCGACGGCACGTTCACACCGCCCGAGGCGACCACCACCGTGCCGACGCTGTCGTCACGCACGTCGAGGTCCATGATGATGCGGTTGTCGGGCGTGATCTGTGGCTTCACCTTGAGCGACAACACCGCCTTCTTGAACTGAATGGTGGTGGCGCCGCTCGAGGCCGACTGCTGGTACGGGATCTCCACGCCCTGCTCGATCGTCGCCTCCTTCTGGTTGGCCGTGATGACGCGCGGCGAGGAAATGACGTTCGCCTGGGTCTCGGCCTGCGCGGCCGACAGCTCCAGGTCGACCAGGAAGTTGTTGCCAAGGATGCCGAGCGCGATGCTGCCCGCCGGGCTCGTCACCGGCAGGTTGACGTTGTAGCGGTTGGCCGCGTTGGTGCCGGTCGGGATCGATACCGGGTATACCGAGTTCGTCGTCTGCAGATTGGTGAGCGCCGAGCCCATGATCTGGTCGGTGCCGGCCGCGGTGCCGGTGGTCGTCACCAGGCCGGTGGGGCCGTTCTTGTTCACGCCCGTATAGCCGAGGATCGAGCCGATCTGCCGGTCGAAGTCGTTGTTGACGATGACGATGCGCGCCTCGATCAGCACCTGCCGCACCGGGATGTCGAGAGTCGCGACCAGGCGGCGGATGTCGGTGAGGCGCTCGGCGGTGTCCTGCAGCAGCAACGTGTTGGTGCGCTCATCGACCGTCACGCTGCCGCGGGGCGAGAGCAGCGAGTTGTTCTGCGACTTGATGAGCGTCGCCATGTCGGCCGCCTTGGCGTAATTCACCTGCAGGTACTCCGAGCGCAGCGGCGCGAGCTCCTGCACGTCCTTGCGGGCGGCGAGCTCGGCCTTCTCACGCGCGGCGAGCTCCGCCTGCGGCGCCACTATGATGACGTTGTCCTGCCTGCGCTTGTCGAGGCCCTTGGTGCGCAGCACGATGTCGAGCGCCTGGTCCCACGGCACGTTCTGCAGGCGCAGCGTCACGTTGCCCGAGACCGAGTCGCTCACCACGATGTTCTGGCCGCTCGCGTCGGCGAGCAGCTGCAGCACCGCGCGGGTGTCGATGTCCTGGA
>JASHTN010000363.1 GCA_030040525.1 Gammaproteobacteria bacterium
GGCGCGCGTGCCGCGGCAGCCTGGCTCACGGGGAGCCCGGCGCGCTGCCAGGCGGCGTAGCCGCCGTTGAGCACCGCGACCGCGCGATGCCCCAGCCAGCGCGCCAGCCACCACAGCCGCGCGGCATAGACGCCCGGCCCCTGGTCGTAGGCGACGACCTGCACGCGCTGGTCGATGCCGAAGCGGCCGAGGGTGTCCGCGAGCGGCGCCGCGCCAGGCAGCGGGTGCCGGCCGGTTGCCGGCGTCACGGGTCCCGACAGGTCGCGGTCGAGGTCGGCGTACAGCGCGCCCGGGATGTGGCCGGCGCGCCAGCTCTCGGCACCCCAGGCAGGACGCGTCAGGTCGAAGCGGCAGTCGAGGATCGCCCAGTCCGGATCGCCGAGCTGTGCGGCGAGCTCGCTCGGCTCGATCAGCGTTGTGTATCTGCGGCTTGAATCCCGTTGCACGCTGCGTGCATTTTCGGTTGACGCGCTTGCCGTTACAATCGTCCCCTACCTCACGCGGGGGCGCCATGGCAATCGAAGTCTACTGGGGCAGCGGCAGTCCCTTCGCGTGGCGGGTGCTGCTGGCGCTCGAGTACAAGCGCCTGCCCTACGTCGCTCACCTGCTGCAGTTCTCCAAGCAGGAGCACAAGTCCCCGCAGATGCTCGCGCTCAATCCGCGCGGCCGGGTGCCGGTGCTCAAGGACGGCGACTACGTCTGCTTCGAGTCGCTCGCGATTCTCTATTATCTCGATCTCAAGTACCCGCAGCCGCCGCTCTTCGGGCGCACGCCCGAGGAAGCCGGGACCATCATGCGGGTCATCTGCGAGTACAGCGCCTATATAGAGCCGCACGTGCAGTGCATCACGCGCGCAGTGTTCTTCGGCGGCGCCGATCTGGCCGGGGACGAGGTGACCGCGGCGATGCACGCGGTGGCGAGCGAGGCGCGTACCATCGAGATGCGCCTCTCGAAGTCGGACTGGATCGTCGGCGAGAGTCTCTCGGCGGTCGACCTGGTGGTTTTCCCCGGCATTCAGCTGCTGAAGCGCGCGCTCGAACGGCCAGCGGCGCGTGCTCTGTCGTCGCGCTTCATGCCGGTGGAGGTCAACTACCCGGCGCTCGGGCGCTGGCTCGCGCGCATCGCAGCACTGCCGGGCTACGACCGCACCTACCCGCCTCACTGGAGGTAAGCGCCGGGGGCGGCCGCCGCCGCGGGCAGCGCGCCGCAATTGAGCCGCGCACTTCCGATTGATACGCTCGCCGGCGCGAAGCGCGGCCGGCAAGTGGCGGGCCGCATGCGTTCATCCAGCGTCAGGAAATCATGAGCAACGAGCACAAGGTTCACATCGAGTTCCCCGGGCGGCTGCTCTTCATCGGCTTCGGCAGCATCGGCCAGGGCGTGCTGCCGCTGGTGTTGCGTCATATCCGCGTGGCCCCCGAGCGCATCAGCATCATCACGGCCGAGGACAAGGGCCAGGAGGAGGCGGCGAAGTACGGCATCAGGTTCGTCAAGGAGCGGCTGACGCGGGAGAACTACCGCCGCCTGCTCAATCCATTGCTCGGCCGCGGCGACTTTCTCGTGAACGTCTCGGTGGACGTGTCGAGCGTCGCGCTGGTGAAGCTCTGCTGGGAAAAGGGCGCGATGTACCTCGACACCTGCGTCGAGCCCTGGCCGGGCGGCTATACGGACCCGACGGTGCCGCTCGCGCGTCGCACCAACTACGCGCTGCGCGAGGAGGCGCTCGCGCTGCGCCCGGGCAACGCGCGCGCGCCGACGGCGGTGCTCACGCACGGCGCCAATCCCGGGCTGGTGTCGCACTTCATGAAGCAGGCGCTGCTCAATATCGCCGCCGATACCGGCGTCGACGCCGGCAAGCCCGGGTCGCGCGCCGAGTGGGGCGAGCTCGCGCGCCGGCTCGGCGTCAAGGTGGTGCACATCGCCGAGCGCGACACGCAGGTGTCCTCGCGGCCGAAGCAGCCGGGGGAGTTCGTCAACACCTGGTCGATCGACGGCTTCGTCAGCGAGGGCTCGCAGCCCTCCGAGATGGGTTGGGGCACGCACGAGCGCAACTTCCCGCGCGACGGCCGGCGTCACGACTTCGGTTGCCTGGCGGCGATCTACCTCACGCAGCCGGGCGCCGCAACGCGCGTGCGCACCTGGACGCCGCGCGCCGGCTACTTCCACGGTTTCTGCATCACCCACGGCGAGTCCATCTCGATCGCCGACTACTTCACGGTGCGTGACGGCGCGCAGGTGGTGTACCGCCCGACCGTGCACTACGCCTACCACCCGTGCGATTCGGCGGTCATGTCGGTGCACGAGCTCGCGGGGCGTAACTACGTGCAGCAGGAGCGCCAGCGCATTCTCATGGACGACATCACCGGCGGCATCGACGAGCTCGGCGTGCTGCTCGCCGGGCACAAGAAGAACGCCTACTGGTACGGCTCGCAGCTGTCGATCGGCGAGGCGCGCAAGCTCGTGCCCTACAACAACGCCACCAGCCTGCAGGTGACCGTGGCGGTGCTCTCGGGCGTCGTCTGGGCGATGGAGAACCCCAACTGCGGGATCGTCGAGCCCGACGAGATGGACTTCCGGCGCAACCTCGAGATCTGCGCACCGTATCTGGGACCCGTGGCCGGGGAGTACACGGACTGGACGCCGCTGCACGAGCGCGAGCGGCTGTTCCCGGAGGACATCGACAAGAGCGACCCCTGGCAGTTCAAGAACGTCAGGGTGCTGTGGTAGGCACATGCGTCCTGCGAGCGCCGGGCGCCAAAGTCGCGCCTTTGGCGCCCGGTAACGAAGCTGATGTCCGACAAAATCGCCGCAGGCGATTTTGTCCCATGAACTAGGCGTATTCGATCGACACGATCAGGTAGACGCGCGTGCCGCCCGGAGCCTGCACCGTCACCTCGTCGTCGAGGCGCCGCGCCAGCAGCGCGCGCCCGAGCGGCGAGTCCATGCTGATATACCCTGGTGCCATGTCGAACTCGTCGGGACCGACGATGCGGTAGCGCGTCTGCGCGCCGTCTTCGGACTCGAGCGCCACCCAGGCGCCGAAGAACACCCGGCGCGGATCCGCCGGCGGCTGGTCGACCACGACCATGCCATCGAGCCTGCGGCGCAGATGCCGCACGCGCTGGTCGATCTCGCGCAGCCGCCGCTTGCCGTAGATGTACTCGGCATTCTCCGAACGGTCACCCTGCGCCGCGGCCGCGGCTACGGCCTGGGTGACCCGCGGGCGCTCGTGCCGCCAGAGCTGCTCGAGCTCCTCGCGCAGGCGCCTGTGCCCCTCGGGGGTGATGTATTTCGAGCCCGCCGGCGCTGCCGGCCGGAAGCGTCCCATCGCGGCGATTCCTGTGATTCGTGTCGCACTCTTTTTTTACAGAAATCCGGGGTTCTGTGGAACATCTCACGGACGGTGAGCCGGCAGCGCTACTAGGCTCGTTACCGTGGCTACCAAGTACTACACCCACTTCGTCACCGGCAACGGCCGCGCTCACAGCGTACCCGGCAACGAGTGGAGCGGGGTGGTGGAGCTGCGCGAGCCGCTGAGCCAGGCGCGCGCCAACCGCGAGCTGCGTGCGCTGCTCGCACAGAGTTTCGACCTGGATACGGACGAGATCCGCATCCTGCACTGGGCACGATTGCACTGAACGGATCCCCTGGCGGACTTCCTTCCCTTCATCGAAGGTCCGCCCTTCCAACCCCAGGCCTGAAAACCTGGGGTTTTTTTTGCGTGTAAGATGGCGCTGCGCCTGCCGCGGGCGGCGGCAACTCGAATGAGAGCCTGGCAAGCCACGGGCGGAGCCGGCACTTCGGGGGAGGGGATACGGCATGACTGCACGCGCGCGGGCATTCGCTCCACGGCTCGGTCTGCTCGCGGCGCTTGCGGCAGCCGGCACTCTCGGGCAGCGCGCCGCGACCGCCCGGGAGCAGCCCGCCCCGGCCGCCGAGCAGCTGCAGACGGTCGTAGTCACCGGCTCGATGATCAAGCGCAAGGACTTCGACACGCCGAGCCCGCTGCAGGTACTCAGCGCGGAGGATCTGAAGGACTCCGGCTACACCTCGATCTCCGATGTGCTGCGCGCTCTGTCGGCCAACGGCCAGGGCACTCTCACGCAGACCAACCCGTACTCCTTTGCCGGCGGTGCCTCGGGAGTTGCGTTGCGCGGCCTGACCGTGGGCGCGACGCTGACGCTGATCGACGGTGAGCGCATGGTCGCCTATCCGCTGACCGACGACGGCGAGCGCACCTTCGTCGATGTCAGCTCCATACCTTTCAGCGTGGTCGACCGGGTCGAGGTACTGAAGGACGGGGCTTCCTCCGAGTACGGCTCGGATGCGATCGCCGGCGTCGTCAATGTGATCATCAGGCAGAGCTTCAAGGGACTGGAGTTCAACGCCGAAGCCGGCCAGACCGGCAAGCACGACGGCGCCACCGAGCACATCAACGGCATTGCCGGCATCGGCGATCTCGAGTCCGACGGCTACAACGCCTATCTCTCGATCGAGTGGCGCCACCAGGACGAGATCTATCTCGCCAATCGCAGCGGGCTGTGGACCAACCTCAACTGGACTCCCTGGGGCGGCGTCAACCTGACGCCCGGCGCCGGCAGCGCCTATGCGGTCGGGGCCGTGTTCTATCCCGCATCCCTCACCGGCATTCTTCTGAATCCCGCCACGCAGGCGATCGACGGCTCGGAGATCTACCTGCACGGATCTCGGCGTGCCGACTCAGAGCCTGCAATTCACGACCGTGCGCGGTCCAAGGGTCCTGCTGCCGGAGGTGACGCCGGCCTGCGAGAACAACCTGCCGGCATGCCCGGATGAGCTGACGCCCGTGGGGCTGATCGCCTATCAGGTGTTCCCGTACGTGAACGCCACCCAGACCGAGGTGAACGGCATCGACGTGGGCCTCGAGACTCACATCGACGTGGGTCGCATCGGGCGTCTGTCGGCGACGCTCAACTACACACACGTGTTTCACTATTACCTGACCGCGCCGACCGGCGTGACCACCGATCTCGCCGGCACACACGGACCGACCGGGGTCTCTGGCGACACCGGCAATCCTGAGGACCGCGCCGTGTTCGATCTCACCTGGGATCGCGGCCCCTGGTCAGTGACCGGGACGGTGAACTACGTCGGCCACTTCAATCTCCTCGACCCCTCGATCGGCATCGACACCTGCGGTGAGTCGGTCATCAGCGAGGATCGATGGGTCGGCACCTACACCGGCCCGAACTCGTTCTGCGAGGTCGAGACCTTCGTCGACGTCGACCTGTACGCGGAGTACAAGTTCAACGAGCACCTCCACGTGCACGGCAGCGTCCTCAACGTGTTCGACAAACCGCCGCCTCTTGACCTGCAGACCTACGGCAGCGCCGGCAACTACGACAACGCCTTTCACGATGCCGGCGCGATCGGGCGGTTCTTCAGCCTGGGCGCGACCTACACGTTCTGACACCGGGCGCCACGCCGGGTCCGGCCGCTCATGCTGCGGCGCCGGGATGCGCCTGGCGCTACAATCACCTCCCGAGCTTGAGGAAGCGGATTCATGGGCAAGAGGAATTCCATGCGTACATGGCCGGCATTGCTAATGGCGGCCGCGGTGCTGGGACTGTCCGGATGCGGTTACAACAGCCTGCAACAGCAGGACGAGAGCGTCAAAGCCGCCTGGTCGGAGGTCGTGAATCAGTATCAGCGCCGTGCTGATCTGATTCCCAACCTCGTCAACACCGTCAAGGGCTATGCGGCCCAGGAACAGAGGGTGCTGATCGGGGTCACCGAGGCGCGCGCCCGCGCCAACTCCATCCAGGTGACGCCCGAGGTGCTGAACAACCCGGAGCTGTTCCAGAAGTACCAGGCTGCGCAGGGCGATCTCACCCAGGCGCTCAGCCACCTGATGGCGGTGACGGAGAACTACCCGCAGCTGAAATCGGATCAGAACTTCCGCGACCTGCAATCGCAGCTCGAGGGCACTGAGAACCGCATCACCGTGGCGCGCGAGCGCTACATCCAGGCGGTGCAGAGCTACAACGTCACCGTGCGCTCCTTCCCGCAGAACCTGACTGCGAAGATGTTCGGCTTCCAGGTGCGGCCGAACTTCACGGTCGCGAACGAACAGCAGATCGCGACCGCCCCCACCGTCAGCTTCGACACTTCGACTCCGGCAGCGCCCGGGCAGCCGCAGCCGGCCGCCTCGAGCGCAGCGCCCGCAGGACAGCCCAGTCACCAATGAGCGCGGCCCGCCGCCGCGCCCGCCGCCGGGCGGGGCTCGCACTGCCGCTGCTGCTCGCGTTGAGCCTTAGCCCCGCGGCGCGGGCTGCGGCACCGGAGGCACAGGGGCTGCAGCCGGTCCCGAAGCTCACCGCGCGTGTCACCGATCTCACCGGCACGCTCACCGCCGAGCAGCAGACGGCGCTCGAGCAGAGGCTCGCAGCGTTTGAGGCGGCCAAGGGCTCGCAGCTCGCGGTGCTGATGGTGCCCACGACGCAGCCGGAGGACATCTTCCAGTATTCGTTCCGGGTCGCCGAGCAGTGGAAGCTCGGCCGAAGCACGATCGGCGGACAGCACGTGGACGACGGAGCGCTGCTCGTCGTCGCCAAGGACGATCACCGCGTGTGGATCCAGGTGGGCACCGGCCTGGAAGGCGTTCTCACCGATGCCATGTGCCGGCGGATCGAAGACGAGACCATCGGGCCAGAGTTCCGTCAGGGAAACTTCTACGGCGGCATCGACGCCGGGCTCGACCGCATGATGCGCCTCGTCCAGGGTGAGGCACTGCCGCCTCCGGAGCAGGGCTGGCAGTCGGGCCGCGCCGCCGGCGGCCACTCCAGCCTCCTGCCGGGGCTGCTGTTGGCGGTGCTGATCGGCTCGGTCGTGCTGCGCGGCATCTTCGGCCGCACGCTCGGTTCGGCCTTCACCGCTGCGGGCGCCGCCGCGCTCGCCTGGCTGGCAGGCCTCACGCTCGCGCTGGTGGTGCTGGCGGCGGTGGCCGGCTTCGTCTTCTCGATGCTCGGCGGCTTGGCGCGCGGCAGCGGTTGGTCGAGCCTGCCGCGCGGCGGAGGTTTTGGCGGCGGTTGGGGCGGCTTCGGCGGAGGCATCGGCGGCGGTGGTGGCGGTGGCTTCAGCGGCGGTGGCGGCGGCTTCAGTGGTGGCGGCGCCGGCTCGAGCTGGTAGAGGTGCCGACATGAAGCTCCTGCGTCTCGCGCGCCACCTCGTCACCACCCGCTGGAGCACCCGCCGGCACTTCACCCCGCAGGTGCGCGCGGCCATCGAGCAGGCCATTCGCGAGTGTGAGGCGCGGCACAACGGCCAGATCCGCTTCGTGGTCGAGACGGCCCTCGACATTCCGGAGCTGTGGCATGACATGCGGCCGCGGCAGCGCGCGCTGCAGGTGTTCGGCCAGCTCGGAGTGTGGGACACCGCCGAGAACAACGGCGTGCTCATCTACGTGCTGAT
>JASHTN010000364.1 GCA_030040525.1 Gammaproteobacteria bacterium
GGTGCGGTACCGGGGCGAGTTCTCGCACTTCTACCTTCTGCGCCCCGCCGGCGCGCTGTCCCAGGCCGCATTCGAGCGTGCCCTGACGCGCAGCTTTGAGCCGGTGAGCGCGCATCCGCACTGCGCCTACTCGCGGGGCTTTCCCTGTCCGCTGCTGGCGCGTGCTGCAGCGGAGGGTGGTTGAAGCGGCGCGTCGAGGCGCCTCCGACCTGTCATCGCTGTGTCATCTCTCGGTCATAGCGTGCAGTGCCCGCTCCGATAACCAACTCCACATGGACCGCACAGCCCCGACCGCCACCGGCGAGCTCGACGTAAAGCCGCTCGACGTCGCCGCAAACCGCGCCGCCCGCAAGTACTCGCTGCGGGAGCAGGCGCTGCGGGTGCTGTGGTCGTTCGGACGCTGGCTGATCGTTCTCAGCCCGCATCCGCTGCACGGCTGGCGCCGCTTCGTGCTGCGCCTGTTTGGGGCAAAGGTCGGACGGCACGCGCGCGTGCACCAGGCGGCGCGGCTCTTCATGCCCTGGAATGTCGAGCTCGGCGACTGGTCGGCGGTCGGGTCCGAGGTGTTCATCTACAGCCTCGGCAAGGTGCGCATCGGCGCGCGCGCCACCGTCTCCTACCGCGCACACGTCTGCGCCGGTACCCACGACTTCACCGATCCGACGCTGCCGCTGCTCAAACCCGCGGTGACCATCGCGGACGATGCCTGGATCGGCACCGAGGCTTTTATCGGCCCGGGCGTGACCGTCGGCCGAGGCGCCATTGTCGCCGCCCGCGCCGTCGTGGTGAAGGACGTGGAGCCGCTCACGGTCGTCGGCGGACATCCGGCTCACCCGATCGCGCCGCACCCCGGAATCAGGCGGCAGCGCGGCTGAAGGCTCCGCGCCATGAGCATCTCCGTGCTGATCCTCACCCTCGATGAGGAAGTGAATCTCGGCGCATGCCTCGGATCGGTCGCCTGGTGCGACGACGTGGTGGTGCTCGACTCCTTCAGCCGCGACCGTACGCCCGAGATCGCACGTGAGCGGGGCGCGCGGCTCTACCAGCGCGCGTTCGACAACTACGCGAATCAGCGCAACTTCGGGCTGCGGGAGGTGAGTTACCGGCATCCCTGGGTGCTGATGCTCGATGCTGACGAGCGGGTGCCCGAGGACCTGCGCGATGAGATGTTTGCGGCGACGCGGCAGGCCCCGGAGAGCGTCGCGCTCTACCGGATGCGGCGGCGGGATCACCTGTTCGGCCGCTGGATCCGCCGCAGCAGCGGCTATCCCACCTGGTTCGGACGGCTGATGCGCGTCGGGCGCGGCTGGGTGGAGCGACCGTACAACGAGGAGTTTCATACCGACGGTGCAATCGCCACCCTGGCCGGCCACCTGGATCATTACCCCTTCAACAAGGGCTTCTCCGCCTGGATCGAGAAGCATGATCGCTACTCGACCATGGAGGCGCGGCTGCGGGCCAGCGAGCCGGTGCAGGAGGACTGCTGGCGCGACCTGTTTGCGGCGGATGCCACGACGCGGCGGCGCGCGCAGAAGGAGTGGATCAACGGCATGCCGTTGCGGCCGCTGGTGGTGTTTGCCGGTCTCTACTTCGTCAAGGGCGGCGTGCTCGAAGGACGCGCCGGGCTGACCTTCAGCCTGCTGCGCGCCTGGTACGAGTATTTCATCGACTGCAAGGCACTCGAGCTGCGGCGCCGCGCCGCGGGGTTGCCGGTTTGAGCGCCGGGCGCCTCAGAACCTGGCTGGCGGGCGCAGTCGTGGTGGCTTTTGTGCTCTGGTGCCTGCTGGCGCTGCGCCGTGATCTCTCGCAGCTGTCGCTCGCGCCAGTGCTGCGCGCCTGGAATCTGCTGCTGCTCGCCGCGCTGCTGTCGCTCGTCAACTATGCGCTGCGCATCGTCCGCTGGCGAAGCTATCTCGCCCGGCTCGGGTATGAGCTGACTTTGGGGTTCAGTGCGCTCACCTACGTGGCGGGTTTCGCCTTCACGTTGTCTCCCGGCAAGGTTGGCGAGCTGGCGCGCGCGCGTTATTACCAGCCGCGCGGGATCCCGGTGGCGCAGGTGGCTGGGGCGGTTTTCGTCGAGCGTCTGGTCGACCTGCTCGCGGTCGCGGTGCTCGCGACGCTGATTCTCGCCGGCGCACCGCGGTATCACGCCGCCATCTGGAGCGCCGTCGGCGGGATCGCCGCGGCGCTTGGTCTTCTCGCCGTGGTTCCCTGGGCGAGGCTCACCTCCCTGGCCGCATCGCAGCCGCGCGCTCCGGCGATCGTGCGTCGCTCACTCGGCGCGGCGGGCGCGACTCTCGTGGCGGCGCGGCGCCTGCTGCGCGCCGACATTCTCGCGTGGGGCTTTATGTCAGGGCTCCTCGCCTGGAGCCTCGAGGGAGTCGAGCTCGGCGTGCTTGCGTCGATGTTCGCAGGTCCGTATCTCATGATGACTGCGGTCGTCGGCATCTATGCCGTGGCCGTGCTCGCCGGGGCGCTCTCGTTCCTGCCTGGGGGTCTCGGCAGCACCGAGGCTGTGATGACGGCGCTGCTCGTGGCGCACCGCATGCCGCTCGCGCAGGCGATTCTGCTGACGATCGTCTTCCGGCTGGTGACGCTCTGGTTCGCGGTCGCTCTCGGGTGGCTCTCGGTGTGGACGCTGCGCAATCGCCTGCCAACTCCGGTGCCGTCATGGCGATGAGCGCCGAGGTCAAGGTACGGCGTCCGCTGAGCGCGCTCCTAAGGCTGCTGCGTCCGCATCAATGGAGCAAGAACGTGTTGCTCCTCGTACCGCTCCTGGCGGCGCACGGGGCGGGCGGACCCCGGGCCCTGACGAGCACACTGCTGGCTCTCGTAGCGTTCTGCCTGTGCGCATCGTCGGTCTACATCGTCAACGACATCGTCGATCTCGAAGCCGATCGCGCGCACCCGCGCAAGCGCCGGCGACCGCTCGCATCCGGCGCGGTCGCAGTGCCCGCCGCGTGCGCGCTGGCCCCGGTGCTGCTCGGCGGCGCCGCGGTCGTCAGCCTGTTCCTGCCGCTCAAGTTTCAGCTGGTGCTGGGCAGCTACTGGCTGATCACCATGGCTTATTCCCTGCGCCTGAAGGGCATCGTGCTGGTCGATGCCATCTGTCTGGCGGCGCTTTACACGCTGCGGGTCATCGCCGGCGCCGGCGCCGCGGGAGTGGCGCTGTCCTTCTGGCTGCTGATCTTCTCGATCTTCCTGTTTCTCAGCCTCGCGTTCGTCAAGCGCTACGCCGAGCTCGACGGGCTCCGGCGCAGCTCGCAGCTCAAGGCGGCCGGTCGCGGCTATCACGTCGAGGATCTCTCGGTGCTGCAGAGCTTCGGCACCGCGGCCGGCTATCTCAGCGTGCTGGTGCTGGCGCTCTACATCAACTCCCCGGACATCGAGAGTCTCTACCATCGGCCGAAGGTCATCTGGCTTTTGTGTGTGCTGCTGCTCTACTGGATCAGCCGCGTATGGATGAAGGCGCAGCGCGGCTCCATGCACGACGACCCGGTGGTGTTTGCGCTCAAGGATCGCGTCAGTCTCGCCATCGGGCTGCTCGGGGCGATCACGGTCGCTGCAGCGATCTGAAGATGCCCCGCGGCATGGTCTCCTCCTGGGGCAACCTGGTTCACGCCGACCACGAGTTGCGCCGTCTGGCGAGCCGTCATGCTGACTTTCCGCAACTGCCGGCGCGCTGCTCGGTGCTGCCGTTCGGCAACGGCCGCAGCTACGGTGACAGCTGTCTGAATGTCGGCGGCGTGCTCCTCGAGATGCGCGCACTCGATCGCTTCATCGCCTTCGATCGCGAAACGGGCGTGATCGCCTGCGAGGCGGGCGTGCTCCTCGATGAGCTGCTCGCGATCACGGTGCCGGCCGGCTGGTTCGTACCGGTGACGCCCGGTACGCGCTTCGTCACCGTCGGCGGCGCCATCGCCAACGACGTCCATGGCAAGAATCACCACGTGGCGGGCACCTTCGGGTGCCACGTGCGGCGCTTCGAGCTGCTGCGCTCGAGCGGCGCCCGGCTCGCGTGCTCACCGACCGAAAATCCGGAATGGCTTGCGGCGACGATCGGTGGACTCGGTCTCACGGGCGTCATCACCTGGGCCGAGATCCAGCTGCGCAGGATCGCCGGCCCGTGGCTCGACGTCGAGACCCTCCGCTTCGGCGGACTCGCCGAGTTCTTCGAGCTATGCGCGCAGTCGGACCGGGACTGGGAGCACACGGTTGCCTGGATCGACTGTACGCGCTCCCCGGGCTCAGGCCTCGGTCGCGGGCTGCTGCAGCGCGCGAATCACCTGGAACGCGGACCGGTGGGCCATGTCGACAAAGCATCGCGCGCGGCAGCACGAGGCTTGAGGGTGCCGTTCGCTCCCCCCGTGTCGCTCGTCAACGGGCCGACGCTGCGTGCCTTCAACACCTTCTACTACCACCGCCAGCGTGCGTCGCGAAAGAAAGCGTTGCAGCATTACGAGAGTTTCTTCTACCCGCTCGACGGGATCCGCAACTGGAACCGCCTCTACGGGCCTCGCGGGTTCTACCAGTACCAGTGCGTCGTGGCGCCGGAGTCGGGCCGCGAGGCGATCGCCGAGCTCCTGGCGTGCGTCGCCGCGAGCGGCCAGGGATCGTTTCTCGCCGTGCTGAAGCTCTTCGGTGCGCCCGCATCGCCCGGAATGCTCTCCTTCCCCATGCAGGGGGTCACGCTGGCGCTCGATTTTCCCAACCGCGGTGCGAAGCTGGCGCGACTCTTTGCGCAGCTCGACGAGCTCGTCGCTGCAGCCGGCGGGAGGCTCTACCCCGCGAAGGATGCGCGCATGCCGGGGAGCCTGTTTCGCAGCGGCTACCCGCGCTGGCGGGAGTTCGTGCCCTTCATCGATCCGCGCCACTCCTCGAGCTTCTGGCGGCGGGTAATGGCGGCCGAGTGAGGCGGATCCTGATCATCGGGGCGACCTCCGCCATCGCGCAGGCCGCCGCGAGACTCTGGGCGGCGCGTCGCGAAGCGCTCTATCTGGTCGGCCGGGACCCGGCGCGTCTCGAGTCGATCGCCGCCGACCTCAGAATCCGCGGTGCGGCCCGGGTCGACCATGCAGTCATGGATGCCACCGACATCGCGGCACACGCCGCGGTCATCGAGCGCGCGGCGAGCTTTCTCGGTGGACTCGACACGGTGCTCATCGCCCACGGGACGCTCTCCGACCAGACGGCCTGCCAGGAGTCGGTGGCACGCACGCTGGCGGAGATCAACCTCAACGGTCTCTCAGTGGTCGCGCTGCTGACCCTGCTCGGCAACCGTTTTGAGCAGCAGCGGTCGGGGACGATCGCCGTCATCTGCTCCGTCGCCGGCGACCGGGGCAGGAGCAGCAACTATGTCTACGGCAGCGCCAAGGCGCTGGTCAGCGCCTTCCTTTCGGGACTACGTCAACGCCTGCACCGTACCGGGGTGGCGGTCGTGACGCTCAAGCCGGGATTCGTCGATACGCCGATGACCGCGGCCTTTGCCAAGGGCGTCCTCTGGGTGGCGCCAGCCCGGGTGGCCAAGGGACTGGTCGCGGCCATCGATCGCGGCAGGCCGGTCGCCTATCTGCCGGGGTTCTGGCGCCCCATCATGTTCCTCGTGCGGGCGATTCCGGAGCGATGGTTCCGCACCCTCAAGCTCTAGGCGATTGGCACGTCATGAAAGTGTCGCACGTTCCCACTACGCTGCCTCACGGCCCACGCGCGCCGCCCTGAACACATTAAGTCACGCCGAGGCATAGCCGCGGTGCCGCTGTTTCTCTCATTCATAGTCGCACTGTCGATCACGACGGCCTGCACGCCGCTCCTGCTGCGGTTGGCGCCCCGCCTGGGGCTCACGGACCTGCCCGGCCGGCGCAAGGTGCACACGGTCGCGGTGCCGCGCGTCGGCGGCATCGCCATGGCGGCCGGCATCCTCATCCCGACCGTGCTGATCCCGCACCTGAGTGCGCCGGTGTTTGGGCTCGTGGCGGGCCTGCTGGTCCTGCTGGTGTTCGGCGTGTGGGACGACCGGGTCGACCTCGACTATCGGCTGAAATTCGCGGGTCAGTTCCTGGCAGTGGGTGTCTGCATGGGCTTCGGCGGCGTGCGCATCGCCTCGCTCACTTTTGACGCGTCGGTCGCGCTACCGCCGGCGGTTTCCATCGGACTTACGTTTCTCTTCCTGGTGGGGGTCACGAACGCGGTCAACCTGGCGGACGGGCTCGATGGCCTCGCCGGCGGACTCGCGTTCCTGTGCGCGAGCGCGATCGCGGTACTCGGCGCGACGACTGGCAACCTGACGGTGACGACGCTCGCGCTGATCGAGGCGGGCGCGATCCTCGGGTTCCTGCGCTTCAACACTCACCCGGCGCGCATCTTCATGGGCGACGGCGGCAGCCAGATGCTCGGATTCTCGATCGGCGTGCTGGCGATCCTCGTGACCCAGGGCGACTCGACCGCGCTCAGCGCCTCGCTGCCCCTGCTGCTCCTCGGGCTGCCGATCCTCGACACCCTGACCGTGATGGTGCGGCGGACGCTTGCCGGCGAGTCGCCGTTCGTCGGCGACCGCAAGCACCTGCACCACCGCCTGCTCACCCTCGGCTTTGCGCACCACGAGGCGGTGATCGTCGTCTACTGTGTGCAGGTCGGGCTGTTCCTGCTCGCGTACTTCCTGCGCTTCCAGTCGGATGCGCTGATCCTGCTTGTGTATGGCGCCTTCGCCGCGGTGCTGCTCGGCGCGCTGCAATGGGCGACGCGCTCGGGCTGGCGGACACACCCCTGGGCCGCATTGAGCTTTCTCGGCCGACTGCTGGCGCGCAGCCGCCAGCCGGCGCTCGGGCACCTGCTCGCGCACGGGGCATCCTGGGCCATGTGCGCGGGGCTCGTAGCCTATGCTGCGATCGTGATCGTCGCCACCCGCCACGTGGGCGGCGACATCAGCTTGCTGAGCGCCGTCATGCTGGTGCTGCTGGTGGGGCTCGGCCGCTTCGCCGGTGCGGGCGCGCTCGGCTGGCTCGAGCGGCTGGCGGCTTATCTCGCGGTCATTCTGCTCGTGTATCTCGATCAGACGACCGCGGTACACAGCTCCTTTCTTACCTGGCTCACCTGGACCGTGATCGGTGTCACCGCGGGTGCGGCGATCCTGCGCTTCGCGTTCTCCGAGCGGCGGCTCGAAGTCACCGGGCTCGACTTGCTGGTGGTCTTCGTCGCCCTCGTGATCCCGAACCTCCCGGGCTTCGTGTCGCTGCCAGCGGAGCTGCCTGCGGGGATCCTGAAGGCGGTGGTCCTCCTCTACGTGGTCGAGATGATCCAGGGTCTCGAGGTCGGGCGCCTGGTCCCGCGCGCGCTGGCCGCGGTCATGCTGGGCGCGATCGCGCTGCGCGGCCTGCCGCTGCTGGTGTCCTGAGTGTTGGCTGGCGTAACAGGCGAAGGCGATCGGACGGTCTATGGCAGCCTCGCGCGCTGATCAGCTCGCCCTGGGGCCGATGCAGGCGCTTCAGGAGGCAGGCGACCTCTATGCGCGCGGCGACTGGATGCGGGCCGAGCAGCTCTGCCGAAGGGTGCTCGCGGGCCAGGCGGACTGCTTCGAGGCACTGAGCCTACTCGGCCTCATTGCCGCGCAGACGCGCCGCATGAATGAGGCGGCGGAGCTCCTCGGACGCGCGGCGGCCTCGAGACCCGACGAGGGCATGGCGCACAACAACCATGGCAACGCCTTGCGATCGCTGGGTCGTCTTGAGGAAGCGCTGGAGGCCTACGGAAGGGCACTTGCGCTCGAGCCGGACGACGCCGACCTGCACTACAACCGCGGCAACGTGCTGCGCGATCTGCAGCGTGACGAGCAGGCAGCCGACAGCTACGGGCGGGCACTCGCGCTGCGGCCGGATCACGTAGCCGCCTGCAACAACCTCGGCAATGCCGAGCGGAGGCTGGGCCGCTTCAAGGATGCGCTGCAGAGCTACCAGCGCGCGCTCACATTGAGGCCTGACAACGCCGAGACACATAACAACCATGGCAACGCGCTCAGGGACCTGGGGCGTTTCGACGATGCGCTGCAAAGCTACAGCCGAGCTCTCGAGCTCAAGCCAGACTTCGCCGAGGCCTGGTCCAATCGAGGCAACGCCTTGAAGCAGCTGCGGCGGCTCGAGCAGGCGCTGAGTGATTACGACCGAGCCCTGCGCCTCAAGCCGGAGTATGCGGACGCTTACAGCAACCGTGGCCTCGTACTGTGGGATCTCCAACGCCATGACGAGGCGATGTCCAGCTACCAGCGGGCAGTCGAGCTCAGGCCGGACCTGGCGGAAGCCCATCTTAACCGCGGCGATGCCCTGGCACATCTGCGGCGCTACGAGGAGGCTTCAGGATGCTACGAACGGGCGCTCGAGCTCAAGCCGGATGGCGATCGGCTCTACGGGCCGTTGCTGTATACAAAAATGAAGCTCGCCGCCTGGGCCAGTCTCGATTCGCAGGTCACGCGGATGCTCGACGCTGTGCAGCGAGGGAGGATCGTGGCCTCGCCGTTCCATCTCCTGAGTGTGACGGATTCTCTAGCCCTGCAGCGCCAGGCGGCGGAGACCTGGGTGCGCGAGAGTTGTCCGGCCGCCGAGGTGCTGCCTGTCGTGGCCCAGGGGACGCGGCACGACCGAGTTCGCCTGGGCTATTACTCCGCCGACTTCTACGAGCACGCGACTGCCTACCTGGCAGCGGAGCTGTTCGAGCTGCACGACCGGGACCGATTCGAAGTGGTGGCGTTCTCCTTCGGGCCGGACGCGCAGGATGAGATGCATAAGCGCCTGCTCAGGGCATTCGATCGATTCGAGGATGTGCGTGCCAGATCGGACCGCGAGGTCGCCCAGCTGTCGCGCGAGCTCGAGATCGACATCGGGGTGGATCTGAAAGGATGCACCGCGGAGGCGAGGGCGGGAATCTTCGCCTGCCGGGCGGCACCGGTGCAGGTCGGCTATCTGGGCTATGCCGGCACGATGGGCGCCCCGTACCTTGACTACATCATCGCCGACCCCACGGTCATCCCACCGGAGAGTCGCCGACATTATGCGGAGAAAGTCGTCTACCTGCCGCACAGCTACCAGGTGAATGACCGCAAGCGGCGGATCGACGGGCGGACCTTCACACGGGCGGAGCTCGGGTTGCCCGCGGACGGATTCGTGTTCTGCTGCTTCAACAACACCTGCAAGATCACGCCGCAGACGTTCGATGGCTGGATGCGGATCCTCAAGCAAGTGCCGGGAAGCGCGCTGTGGCTGCTCACCGACAGCGAGACTGCCGGAGCCAACCTGCGCCGCGAAGCGCAGGCGCGCGGCGTGCGTGCGGAGCGCCTGGTGTTTGCGCCGCCCTGGCCGCTGGCCGAGCACCTGGCACGGTTGCGCGCCGCCGACCTGCTCCTCGATACGCTGCCGTACAACGCGCACACGACCGCGAGCGATGCGCTCTGGGCGGGACTGCCGGTCCTCACCCTGATGGGTGAGTCATTCGCGGCGCGGGTGGCTGCGAGCCTCCTGAATGCGATCGGGCTGCCGGAGTTGATTACCACGACGCAGGCGCAATACGAGGCGAGCGCCGTGGAGCTGGCAGCGGATCCAGCAAGATTGGCGGCGACCCGGGAGAAGCTCGGGCGTAACCGTCTCGCGGCACCGCTGTTCGATACTCCCTCATTCGCCAGGCACCTGGAGGTGGCGTACATCGAGATGTACGAGCGCTCCCAGGCTGGCCTGCCGCCGGATTCCATCATCGTGGCCGCGCAGCAGGGGTAAGCGATGGCGGTTTCCAGCGATCGGCTGAATTTGTCCGTGGCCGCTGTCATCAGCGAGGCCGGCGATTTGTACGCCACGGGAGAGTGGGTCCAGGCGGAGGAGCTTTGCCGGGCGGTGCTCGGCGCGGACACCGATTGCTTCGAGGCGCTGAATCTCCTCGGCATGATCACCGGGCAGACGGGCAGATCAGGTGAGGCTGCCGAGCTGCTGCGGCGCGCAGCGGGAGCGAGACCCGGCGATGCGAGCGTCGCGATCAATTGCGGCAACGCGCTCACGGACGTGCGTCGCTTCGATGAGGCGCTCGGATGTTACGACCGGGCGCTGGAGGTCGATCCGCAGTGCCCCGAAGCGCATTGCAACCGGGGCAACGCGTTGCGCGCGCTCGGACGGTTGGAGGAGGCGCTCGCAAGCTACGAGCGCGCGCTCGCGATCAAGCCGGATCTTGCCGCCGCCTGCTACAACCGCGGCAATGCGCTGCGCGAGCTGAACCGCTTCGACGAGGCGCTCGCAAGCTACGATCGCGCACTCGAGCTCAACCCCGAATATGCCCAAGCCTGCAACAACCGCGGCCTCACCTTGCGTGCGCTCGGCCGCGTGACCGAGGCCCTCTCGAGCTACGACCGGGCGCTTGCCCTTAGTCCTCGCAGTGTGGAGGCCTGGTTCAACCACGGCAATGCATTGCGGCGCCTGGGGCGCTTCGATGCGGCGCTGGCAAGTTACGAGCGCGCGCTCGAGATCAAACCCGATCATCCGTGGCTGCGGGGCAGCTGGCTGCACGCGAAGATGCAGCTCTGTGAATGGGGCGATCTCGACGCGCAGCTCGCGCGGCTGCTTGCAGAGGTCAGAGAGGGGCAGCAGGCCGTGGCGCCCTTTACCCTCCTCGCGCTCCTCGATTCACCGGCGCTGCAGCGCCAGGCGGCCGAGACCTGGATGAAGGCAACCTGCCCACCGGATGCTGCGTTGCCGGTGCCGCGTCCGCGGCGGAGCGGCGCTCGCATTCGCATTGGCTACTATTCCGCCGACTATCATGATCATGCGACGGCCCGGCTCGCCGCGGGATTATTCGAGGCCCACGACCGGGAGCGATTCGAGGTCGTGGCATTCTCCTTCGGACCCGACGTCACGGACGACATGCGACAGCGCCTCGTGCGCGCCTTCGACCGGTTCATCGACGTGCGCACGAAATCGGACCGCGAGGTCGCGCAGCTCTCGCGGGACCTCGAGATCGATATCGCCGTGGACCTCAAAGGGTTTACCGAAGATGCCCGCCCCGGGATCTTCGCTTGCCGCGCGGCACCGCTGCAGGTGAGCTACCTCGGTTATCCCGGCACGCTGTGCGCCCCGTACATCGACTACCTGGTCGGCGATCCGACCGTCATTCCACCCGCCGCGCGAGCCTGGTACGCCGAGAAGGTCGTGTATCTTCCCGAGAGTTACCAGGTCAACGATCGCCGGCGACAGATCGCGGACCGGAGCTTCAAGCGCGAAGAGCTCGGCCTGCCGCGCGAGAGCTTCGTCTTTTGCTGCTTCAACAGCGCGCACAAGATCACACCGCGTACCTTCGACAGCTGGATGCGCATCCTCACCCGGACACCCGGCAGTGTCCTCTGGCTCCTGCAGGACAATGAGATCGCGGCCGCCAACCTGCGCCGGGCGGCGGCGGCGCGGGGTGTGAGCGCTGCGCGCCTGATCTTTGCGCCCCGCTGCCCGATGCCGGAACACCTGGCGCGGCAGCGCGTCGCAGACCTGTTCCTCGACACCTTACCGTACAACGCGCATACGACCGCGAGCGATGCGCTCTGGACCGGGGTGCCGGTGCTCACGCAGATGGGAGAATCGTTTGCCTCACGGGTGGCTGCGAGTCTACTCACTGCGGCAGGACTGCCGGAACTCATCGCCTCGACAACCGAGGAATACGAGGAGCTGGCCGTCGGGCTGGCCGGCGATCCGCACCGGCTCACCGGGATCCGGGAGAGGCTCGAGCGCCATCGCCTGACTGCGCCACTCTTCGATACCAAGGCCTTCACGGGACACCTGGAGACTGCATACCAGGCGATGTACGCGCGTCATGTGGACTCCGGCGCTGTGCAGGCGCACTGCGATCATGGCGACGCACTGGCGCGGGGCAATCGCTTCGAGGAGGCACTGGCGAGCTACCAACTGGCCCTTGATATCAGGCCTGACCACGCAGCGGCCTGGTACAGGCGGGGCAACGCGCTGCACGAGCTGAAACGCACACAGGATTCGCTGGCGAGCTACGAGCGCGCACTCGCGATCCAGCCGGATTTTGCCGAGGCATGGAACGACCGTGGTGTGGTGCTTCGGACCCTTGATCGCCTGACGGAGGCCTTGGCCAGCTACGAGCGTGCGATCGAGATCAAGGCAGACTACGCCGAGGCGCACTACAATCGCGGCAACGCACTCAGGGATCTGGGCCGGCCGCGGGAGGCGCTCGCGAGCTACGAGCGAGCGCTCGAAATCCGGCCGGAGCTGGCCGACGCCTGCGTTAACCGCGGGAACATTCTGCAGGACCTCGGTCACTTTGCCGAGGCGCTCTCGAGCTATGAGCGGGCGCTCGCCCTCAGGCCCGACTCTGCGGCCTCGCATAACAACCGCGGTAATGCGCTCCGGCACCTGAAGCGCTTCGACGAGGCGCTGGCAAGCTACGCGCGCGCACTCGAGATCAAGCCGGATGATCCGTGTGTGCGCAGTAGCTGGCTCCATACCAGGATGCAGCTGTGCGAGTGGCATGATCTGGACTCGTACCTCACGCAGTTGCTCGATGAGATCAGGCAGGGCAGGGCGGCAGGGAGGCCATTTACGGTCGTGGGGCTCGTGGACTCACCGGCGCTGCAGCGCGAGGCGGCAACGGCCTGGGTGCGCGATGCCTGCCCCGAGAGCCGTGCCTTACCCGGGATCGACAAGCGGGCGCGGCACGAGAGAATTCGTCTCGGTTATTTCTCGGCCGACTTTCACAACCATGCCACCGCCTACCTCGCGGCGGAGCTGTTCGAGCTGCACGATCGCGCCAGATTCGAGGTGGTGGCGTTCTCCTACGGCCCGACCACACAGGACGAGATGCGCCAGCGCCTGCTCAAGGCCTTCGACCGGTTCGTGGATGTGGCAGCACGATCTGACCGGGAGATCGCCGAGCTGTCGCGCGACCTCCGGATCGACATTGCGGTGGATCTCAAGGGGTTCACCGCGGGCGGCAGGACCGGAATTTTCTCTTTCCGGGCAGCGCCGGTGCAGGTGAGCTACCTCGGCTATCCCGGCACGATGGGCGCAGCGTATTTCGACTACCTCATCGCCGACCGCACGCTCATCCCACCGCAGAGTCTCCAGCACTATGCAGAGCAGGTGGTCTACCTGCCTCACAGCTACCAGGTGAATGACCGCAAGCGGCAGATCGCCGACAGAGTTTTTAGCCGTGCGGAGCTCGGACTGCCTGCGGACGGATTCGTATTCTGCTGCTTCAACAACACCAGCAAGATCACGCCCCAGATCTTTGATGGCTGGATGCGCATCCTGAGTCGCGTGCCGGGAAGTGTGCTCTGGCTGCTCGCCGAGAGCCCGACCGCACAGGCCAACCTGCGCAGGGAGGCGAAAGCGCGTGGGGTGGGCGATGAGCGGCTGATCTTTGCGCCGCGCTGGCCGCTGCCGGAGCACCTGGCGCGACAGCGCACGGCAGGTCTGTTCCTGGACACCCTACCCTACAACGCCCACACCACCGCGAGCGATGCTCTCTGGGCCGGTCTCCCGGTACTCACCCGCATGGGCGAGTCTTTCGCGGGGCGGGTCGCCGCAAGCCTGCTCGGCGCGGTCGGCCTGCCCGAGCTGATCACCACTACACGCGAGCAGTACGAGGAGCTGGCCATCGAGCTCGCCCGCTCTGCGGAGCGACTGAAGGCCGTCAGGGAACAGTTGCATCGCAACCGCCTGCAGGCTCCGCTCTTCCACACGCCGCTCTGCACCCGACATCTGGAGATCGCGTACGGGCAGATCTACGAGCGCTACCTGGCCGGCTTGAGTCCCGAGGGTCTCTGCATCGCAGCCCAATGAGGGCCGAGGCGCCAACTCGCCGTTGTGTCACACGAACGTCACGCGGTCTGCATAAAGTACCGACCGCTTTTCACTACGATAAATGGGACGCGAGTGCACCGATGCTCCAGGCCTCCGCTCGCCTGCCTTGGGTACTCGTCGCCTCTGCGGCCGTGCTCGCCGGTTGCGGCAGTGCAGGGTCCCGTTTCGACAGCCATCTGCAGCGCGGCGAGCGCTACTTCGACGCTGGCCTGTACGACAAAGCCAGCGTCGAGTTCCGCAACGCGCTGCAGATCGATCCGCGCAGGGCCGACGCGCGCTACCTGAACGGTGAGGCCGCCGAACGCCGCGGCGAGCTGCGCGAGGCGCTGGGATCCTACCAGGCGGCCATCGAGATCGATCCCGATTACACGTCCGCGCGCGCTGCGCTGGGGCGGGTGCTCGTGTTCGGCGGAGCGGCTGACAGGGCGCTGACTGCAGTGTCGCCCGGCCTCGCCCGGCACCCCGACGATGCGCAGCTCCTGACGGTGCGGGGCGCGGCGCGCGCGCAGCAGCAGGATATCGCCGGCGCGATTGCCGACGCCGAGCACGCCCTGAAGGTCGCCCCGGACGACGACGACGCGGTGGCGCTGCTCGCCTCGCTTTACCAGCGGCAGGGCGAAGCGCCGCGGGCCGCCACGCTGGTCGCCGCGGCAGTTGCGCGCCACCCGGGCTCGATCGATCTGCGCAAGATACTCGCGGGCCTGTACCTGGCGCTCGGTCAGAACGCGAGCAGCGAGGAGCAGCTCAAGCAGATCGTGGCGCTGGCGCCGCATGAGCTGCCGCATCGCTATCAACTGGCGCTTTTCTACCAGCGCACGGGAAACTCCGACGCCGCGCAGCACGTGCTCGAGCAGGCGGTCCAGGCTTTCCCCGGCAGCAGCGCCGCCAAGCTCGCCCTGGTCGATTTCATTGCGGAGCAGCGCTCGCGTGCGCAGGGCGAGCGGACGCTGCGCGACTACATCGCCCGCGAGCCCGACAACGACGATCTGCGACTCGGGCTCGGCACGCTGTTGCAGCGCAACGGTGCACCGGATCAGGCGCAGGCGGCTTACGAGGAGATCGTCAGTCGCGATCCGCAAAGCAGGGCTGCGCTCCTCGCACGCGACCGGATCGCGGCCATCGAGCTCGCCGGCGGCCGCCTCGACCAGGCGCGCGTGCAGCTCGCCGCGGTGCTCGCAGACAACCCGAGCGACAACGATGCCCTCATCATGCGCGGAGAGATCGAGCTCGGGCACGACGATCCCGCCGCAGCGATCGCGGACTTCAGAGCGGTGCTGCGCGATCAGCCCAATGCGCTCAACGTGCAGCGTGCGCTCGCGCGCGCCTACGTTGCAAGCGGCGAGAACGCGCTCGCGGAGGAGACGCTGCAGGCCGCAGCGCAGGCGGCGCCAAACGAGCTGTCCCTGCGTCTCGATCTGGCGCAGCTCCTCGTGCAGGACGGTCGCGCGGATGCTGCGGTCACCCTGGTCGAGGAGGCGGTGCGACGCAATCCGGGGAGTGCCGCTGCGCACGCCGCGCTGGTCCGCCTCTGTCTTGCGAAGGGCGACCTGGCCGCGGCCCGCACCGCCGCTCAGGACCTCGAGACCCTGCAGCCACACTCGGCCCTTGGGGCGTACCTCGCCGGGCTGGTGGCACGGCAGCAGGGGAGACTCGATGACGGTGAGCGGGATTTCGAGCGTGCGCTCGAGCTCGCGCCCGACGACCTCGACGCGCTCGCCGGCCTCAGCGGGCTGCAGCTCGCGCGCGGCCGGCAGGCCGCGGCGCTCGAGGGCGCGCGGGCCTTCGTTGCAACGCATGCGGGCAGCGCTGCAGCCGTGAATCTGCTCGGCGAGCTGCTGATCACCGTGCGCAACTACCCCGAAGCGATCGGCCAGCTCACACAGGCCACCGCGCTCGCGCCGCGCTGGGCGCTTCCCTACCACAATCTCGCCCGCGCGCGCCGTGCGGCGCAGGACCTCACGGGCGCCGCGGTGGCCTACCAGGCGGGATTGAAGCAGCTGCCCTACGACCCGCTGCTGGTCGCAGGCCTGGCCGATCTCTACGTGCAGGAGGGTCGCATCGGGGAGGCGATCCATGAATACGAGGATCTGCTCGTGCACCGCCCGCACCTCACGCTTGCCGCCAACAATCTCGCGATGCTGCTGGTGACCTACCGCGACGACCCACGCAGCCTCAATCGGGCGCGCGATCTGACCGCGGCCTTTACGACTTCCGACAGCGGTGCGCTGCTCGACACCAACGGCTGGGTACGCCTCAAGCTCGGGGATCTCACGGACGCTCTGCCGGCGCTCGAGCGCGCCGCCGACCGCTCGCCCGGCTCGCAGGTGATTCACTATCACCTCGCGATCGCGGAGCTCAGGGCCGGGCAGCGCGACAAGGCCCGCGAAAATCTCGAGAGCGCGCTCTCGGGCCCGGGCAGCTTCGCCGGCAGTGACGACGCCCGCGCGAGACTCAATGCTCTCAACGCCGGCGGCCGGGGTTAGCCGCCCAGGTATTGTCACCATGGACATACGCCGCGAACCGCTCTCTGTTCTTCCCACCCTCGGCTGTGCGCTCGTCTGTGCGGTCATGCTCGCTCAGGCACCGGTGCGGGCGCAGTCGCCGCTCTTCAATGAGGTGCACACGATTGCGGCCGCAACCACGGGTGTGCCCATAGAGGAGACTTTCAACATCAGCACCGCCGGCACCTATACCGTCACGCTCACCGATCTCGGCGCCGAGCTCAGCCCGAGCGCGCCGCTCGCCTCGGTGGCGCTCGCCGTCACCAATTCCGAGGACGCCATCGTCGGCACGCCGCTCGCGGCCGCGGGCACCCTGACGCTGAGCTCCATCCCCGCCGGCACCTACGAGCTGCATGTCGTCGGCATGCCCGGGAACGTGCCGGGGTCAGGGCCGATCGGTATCGTCGTCAACTCGTCCTCCATGACGCAGATCGCCGCCTTCCAGGAGATCATCGCGCTTCCCAGCCAATCGCTGCCGAACGGCGAAGCGGTGCTCGACGACAGCTTCCAGGTGCCCACGAGCGGCAGCTACACGGTGTCGCTGAATGACCTGCAGCTGCCGCAGAGCCTCGGCACGCTGACGCTGCTCGTCATCGCTCAGGGCGGCGCGAGCCCGGTGGTGACGCTGGCCAACGCAGGTCAGGCGACGGTGTCGCTTACCGCCGGCGTGACCTACCAGATCTTCGCCGTCGGGGAGGCGGGCAACGCCGCCAACGCGGGCCTCTACAGCGCGGTCGTCACGGGCAGCGGCGGCGCGGTGGTGTACGGCCGGGCCGTGCCGGTCGGCAACACCGTGCATTTGGGGAGCCCGGCACTCGCGGCCGGGAGCACCACACTGACACTCGCGGATCTCGCGTTCCCGGCGGCGCTGTCGCAGGTCGGCGCGGCGCTGCTTTTGAGCGGCCAGTCCGTCGCGCAGCTCAACGCCGCGGGCAGCCAGGGCTTCACGGCCACCGCCGCCACCTACGAAGCCTACGGCGTCGGCATCGCCGCCGCGGCCGCGCCCGGCGCCGGCAGCTATGCGCTCGAGGTGACACCGGCGGGCTCGACACCCATCTTCGCCACCACGCAGGGCGTCACGGCTTCGGGCAGTGCGCTCACTGCGTACGACTTCGAGACGACGCTCGCAGCCGGGGGAGCTGAGACCGTCACGCTCACCGACTTCCAGTTCCCCGCGATCCTCCCGAGCGTGAGTCTCGCCGCGGTGCAGAATGGCGCCGTGCTCGCCAGCCCGATCACGCGCGCCACGACGCTCAACATCACGCCGGCGGCCGGCCCATTGTCGTTCGTGGTCTTCGCCCAGGCGCCGGCCTCAGGGGGCCTGTTCGGGATCAACGTCGCGCCGGCCTCAGGCGGCTCTGCCGTGTTCGACGTCACGCAGGCGGTGGGAGCGATCTTCAGCTCACAGCAGGTTCCGATCCCGGATGCGGGCGCCTACACGGTGACCGCGACCGACCTGGGCTTTCCGGCCAAGTTCGCCAACTACGACACGATCGTGACCTTCGGCACGACGCAGG
>JASHTN010000365.1 GCA_030040525.1 Gammaproteobacteria bacterium
ATTCTCTTCAAGAACGGCACGGTCGAGGCGCAGAAGGTGGGCGCGGTGTCCAAGTCGCAGCTCTCGGCATTCCTGGAAAACAACCTGTGAGAGGCTACCTCGGCAATCAGGGCCGCAACCGGCCCAACAAAGGTCCGCGCCACGGCAATCGCGACGGCAACCGCGGCAACGGCGGCGGCCGTCCCGACGAGATGATGCACGACCCGGAGCCGTTCGAGGTCGACGACTCCGAGATCATCAGCCCCGCCGAGCTCACGCAGTCGCGCAGCTCCATGAACCTCACGGAGCTCAAGTCCAAGCCGATTCACGAGCTGGTGAAGATGGCCGAGACCATGGGGCTCGAGAGCCTGGCCCGCTCGCGCAAGCAGGACATCATCTTCTCGATCCTCAAGGCGCACGCGCGCAACGGCGAGAACATCTACGGCGACGGCGTGCTCGAGATCCTGCAGGACGGCTTCGGCTTCCTGCGCTCGGCCGACGGCTCGTACCTCGCCGGCCCCGACGATATCTATGTGAGCCCGAGCCAGATCCGCCGCTTCAACCTGCGCACCGGCGACACCGTCTCCGGGCTGATCCGCCCGCCGAAGGACGGCGAGCGCTACTTCGCGCTGCTCAAGGTGGGTGAGATCAACTTCGATTCACCGGAGAGCTCGCGCAACAAAGTGCTGTTCGAGAACCTGACGCCGTACCATCCGACGAAACGGCTGAAGCTCGAACGCGGCAACGGCTCCACCGAGGACCTCACCGCCCGCACCATCGATCTGGTCGCACCGATCGGCAAGGGCCAGCGCGGGCTGATCGTCTCCCCGCCGAAGGCCGGCAAGACGATGCTGCTGCAGAACATCGCCACCGCCATTACCTCAAACCATCCCGAGGTCTACCTGATCGTGCTGCTGATCGACGAGCGGCCCGAGGAAGTCACGGAGATGCAGCGCACGGTGAAGGGCGAGGTGGTCTCGAGCACCTTCGATGAGCCGGCCGCCCGCCACGTGCAGGTGGCCGAGATGGTCATCGAAAAGGCCAAGCGCCTGGTCGAGCACAAGCGCGACGTGGTGATCCTGCTCGATTCGATCACGCGTCTGGCGCGCGCCTACAACACCGTGGTGCCGTCCTCCGGCAAGGTGCTGACCGGCGGCGTGGACGCCAACGCGCTGCAGCGCCCGAAGCGCTTCTTCGGCGCGGCGCGCAACATCGAGGAGGGCGGCAGCCTGACCATCCTGGCGACCGCGCTCATCGACACCGGCTCGAAGATGGACGATGTCATCTACGAGGAGTTCAAGGGGACCGGCAACAGCGAGATCCATCTCGACCGGCGCATCTCCGAGAAGCGCGTCTTCCCGGCCGTCAACATCAACCGTTCCGGCACGCGCAAGGAGGAGCTCATCACCGACCAGGGCGAGCTCGCCAAGATGTGGATCCTGCGCAAACTCCTGCACCCGATGGACGAGCTCGCGGCGATTGAATTCCTGCTCGACAAGATGAAGGACACCAAGTCGAACGGCGAGTTCTTCGAGGCGATGAAGCGCTGAGCAGCGGTTTGCGCCTGCGGCGTTGCGCCGGCTGCGAACCTCGTCACGTCGCCAGCGGGCGACGCTGGCGAGGGCGGCGCTCCGCTCAGTAAGATTCGGCGAATCTGACATCCCGCTCGCGGGAGGGCGTCCTTGCCTCGCATGCGCTTCTGGCCCGCGCTCGCCGCGGTACTGCTCGTGGCCCGGATGGCTCCGGCGCTTGCCGACCGCGATCCGCAGTCGGGGGCACCGCTGCCGCCGCACAAGGCCGGGAAGCCGAGCCCGATCACCGATCGCTTCTATGTCAGTGCGGCTTTCTACGCGCCGGCGGCGCACACCGCCCTGAGACTCGATCCCTCGCACGCCGCGCCGGGCGTTTTCGGCACCAGCCTCGACGGCGAGCGCGATCTGGGGCTGCCGAGCCGGCTCGACCAGGGCGTCGTCGAGCTCATGTTCCGCATGCGCGAACGCAACAAGCTGCGGGTCGATTACTTCGAGGCGGACCGCTCGGCCAACTACACGCTCGCCAACGACGTCGTGTTCGGCAACCAGATCTTCCTCGCCGGGCAGATGGCGCAGTCCTCGATCGACTGGCGCGCCTTCGGCCTTACCTACACCTATTCGTTCTACCGCAGCGAGCGACTCGAGATCGGCACCGGGCTCGGGGTCTATTTCCTGCAGGCCCAGGCCTCCGGCGCGGTGCTGGCCGAGAGCGAGTCCCAGACTGTCACGGCGGCGGACCCCATTCCGACGCTGCCGCTCGACTTCACCTGGTGCATCTCGAGCCGCTTCGCATTCACGGCGCACGCCAACTACGTGCAGGCACGGATCGACGCGGCCAGCGGCTCCTTCACGGACGTGCATTCCGACCTGCAGTATCGCTGGAATCCCGACTTCACGATCGGGGCGGGCTGGTCCGAGATGCGCATTGCGCTCGAGCGCAGCACCGGCAGCACGCCCGGTGCGGTCGCGATGCGCTTCAGCGGGCCGCAGGTGCTGCTGCGCTTCAGCTTCTAGCGCGGCATGCGGCGCGCTGGCCGCGCGGACACGCGGCGCGTGGGACTCTCAGGCGCGCGGCGTCGCGACGTAGGCGCGCGCAAACAGCTCCGGCATCCGCGCGGCGCGCCCCGAGTCGAGATTGATGCACACGTACTCGGTCATGGCGCGTGCCAGCGTGCGGCCGTCGGCGGTGCGCAGCACCTGAAAGCGCCGCTCGCACCTGAGCCTGCCGTCGCTGCGCGCAATCCAGGTCGCGACCCGCACGGCATCACCGCGCACCGCCGCCCGCAGGTAGTCGATCTCGGTGCGCAGCGCCGCCATACCGCGCCGCAGGGCGAGGCAGCGCTCGAGCGGTACCCCGAGAGCCGCCGAGTGGGACCAGGCCGCGCGATCGAGCCACGTCAGGTAGACCGCGTTGTTGACATGACCGTAGGCGTCGATGTCGGCCGGCTCGACGGCGAGCCCGATGACGTGCGGGCGGGGATGGTCGAACGGCACGCGTCAGCTGCTGAGCGCGCGCTCGCGCGCGACCGCGCGGTAGCCGATGTCGCTGCGGTACTGCATGCCGGGCCAGTGCACCGTGGCCGCGAGGGCATAAGCCGCGCGCTGCGCGGTGGCGACCTCTGCACCGAGCCCCACGGCGCACAGCACGCGCCCGCCGCTCGTCAGGACCCGGCCAGCCTCGAGCCGGGTGCCGGCGTGGAAGAGCTTCCCCGGCAGCTGCGCGGCGCGCTCGAGGCCTTCGATAGTGTCGCCCGTGCGCACGTTCTCGGGGTAGCCCGCGGCCGCCAGAACGACGCCGAGCGCCGCGCGAGGATCCCACTCCGCGCTCGCGGAATCGAGCCTGCCGGCGAGCGCCGCCTCGCACAGCAATGTCAGATCCGATGTCAGTCGCATCAGGAGCGGCTGGGCCTCGGGGTCGCCCAGACGGCAGTTGAACTCGAGCACGTGCGGCGTGCCGTCGGCGGCGATCATCAGCCCCGCGTACAGGAACCCGGTATACGCCAGCCCGTCGGCGGCGAGGCCGCGGACCGTGGGCTCGATGACTTCGCGCATGATGCGGGCATGCAGCGCCGGCGTAACCACAGGCGCCGGGGAGTAGGCGCCCATGCCGCCGGTGTTCGGTCCGCGATCGCCGTCGTCGCGGCGCTTGTGGTCCTGCGAGCTTGCCAGCGGCAGGACGTGTTCGCCGTCCGCCATGACGATGAAGCTCGCCTCCTCTCCCTGCAGGAACTCTTCGATCACTACCTCGTGGCCCGCCATGCCGAAGCGGCCGGCGAACATGGCTTCGGCCGCCGCCAGCGCCTCGGCAGTGGAGGCGGCGATCACCACGCCCTTGCCGGCGGCGAGCCCGCTCGCCTTGACGACCAGCGGGGCGTGCTGCGCACGCACCCAGGCGGGATCGAAGCTCGCGCGCGTGAAGGTCGCCGAGCGCGCGGTCGGAATGCCGTGACGGCGCAGGAACTTCTTGGCAAAGGCCTTGGAGCCCTCGAGCTGCGCGCTCGCGCGATGCGGCCCGAAGCACCGGAGGCCCGCGGCGCCGAATGCGTCGACGACACCGGCAACCAGCGGTGCTTCCGGTCCGACGATCGTGAGGTCGACGCGCTCGGCGGCGGCCAGGCGCACCAGGCCCGCGATGTCTTCGGCCGCGACGCCGGCGTTGCGCACCTTGGGTTCCGCGGCGGTGCCGGCGTTGCCCGGGGCGACCAGCACCCCGGTGACGCGCGCGGCTGCTGCGCACTTCCACGCCAGCGCATGTTCACGGCCGCCGCCGCCGACAACGAGCACTTTCACCGCTCGCGCCTTCAGTGCCGGAAGTGGCGCATGCCGGTGAACACCATGGCCATGGCATGCTCGTCGGCCGCGGCGATCACTTCCGCATCGCGCACGCTGCCGCCCGGCTGAATGACGGCGCAGATACCGTACTGCGCGGCGACATCGAGGTTGTCGCGGAAGGGCAGGAAGGCATCGGAGGCCATCACGGCGCCCGCGACGGCGAGCTTGCCGTCGGCGGCCTTGAGCGCTGCGAGACGCGTCGAGTAGACCCGGCTCATCTGGCCGGCGCCGATACCGATAGTGGCGCGGTCGCGTGCCAGCACGATGGCGTTCGACTTGACGAACTTGCACACCGCCCAGGCGAACCGCAGATCTGCGACCTCCGACTCCGTGGGCTTGCGGCGTGTCGGCACCGCAAGGTCCCCCGGGGGAAGGTCGGCCTGATCCGGCTGCTGCACGAGCAGTCCACCGGTGACGCTGCGGAACTCCAGCTCCTCGCCGGTGGCGGCCCTGAGGTCGCCGAGCGCCAGCACGCGCACATTGGGCTTGGCCGCAAGCAGCCGCGCGGCCTCGGGATGCACGGCGGTGGCGATCAGCACTTCGACGAACTGGCGCTCGAGGATCGCGCTCGCGGTGGCTGCGTCCAGCTCATGATTGAAGGCAACGATGCCGCCGAAGGCTGAAGTCGGATCGGTGCGGTAGGCGCCCTCGTAGGCCTCGCGGGCCGTGGCCGCGAGAGCAACCCCGCAGGGATTGGCGTGCTTGACGATGACGCAGGCAGGTTGCGCGAACTGCCGCACGCACTCGATGGCCGTGTCCGCGTCGGCGATATTGTTGAACGACAGGTCCTTGCCCTGCAGCACGGCGGCCGTCGCAACGCTCGCACCTCGGGCCGCGGGCTCGCGGTAGAACGCCGCCTGCTGATGGGGGTTCTCCCCGTAGCGCAGCTGCTGCACCCGGTCGAAAATGAGCGGCAGGACCTCCGGAAAGCGCTCGGCGTGCTGCGCGTGCCGGGTCGAGAGGTAGGCCGCCACCATGGTGTCGTACCGGGCGCTGTGCGCGAAGGCTTTGGCGGCAAGCCGGCTGCGGGTGGCGAGCGCGCTGCCGCCCCCGTGGGCATCGAGCTCGGCGAGCAGCGCAGCGTAATCGGCTGGGTCCACCACCACCAGGACCGAGGCGTGGTTCTTCGCCGCGGCGCGCAACATCGCGGGTCCGCCGATATCGATGTTCTCCACCGCGTCCTCGTAGCTCGAGTCGGCGCGCGCCACCGTCGCGGCGAACGGATAGAGGTTGACCACCAGGAGATCGATCGGGGCGATGCCGTGCTGCAGCATGACGGCATCGTCGACGCCGCGCCGCCCGAGCAGCGCGCCGTGGATCTTCGGGTGCAGCGTCTTGACCCGCCCGTCCATGATCTCGGGAAAGCCGGTGTAGCTGGTGACCTCGCGCACGGCGATGCCGTGTGCGGTGAGCAGGCGCGCCGTGCCGCCGGTGGAGAGGATCTCGACGCCGCGCCGCTCGAGCGCACGCGCCAGGTCGACGAGACCGGTCTTGTCGGATACCGACAGTAAGGCGCGGCGGATGGGCAGCGACATCGGGCCCTCGAGCGCGCCGGCGCGGCGCCGGCGGGAGCGGCCAGATTATCAGGAGCCGGCCAGTCCGAACTGCTTGAGTTTCTTGCGCAGCGTACCGCGGTTGATGCCGAGGATGCCCGCGGCGCGGCTCTGGTTGCCCTCGGCGTAATCGAGCACCACGCGGAACAGCGGCTCCTCCACCTCGCGCAGCACCAGATCGTAGAGATGGGCCGGCCGGTGGCCGTTCAGGCTGGTGAAGTACTCGCTCAAGGCGCGCTCGGCGTGATTGCGCAGCGGCAGGTCCCGTGCGCTGAGTCTTGCGGCGGTGGTTTCACGGGCTCGCGTCTTTTTTTTGGCCGTCATCGTCGGGACCCCCTGGTGCTCGCGGCCTCGCACTCGAGATGCGCGCGAATGATATCACGCACCTCGGTGCGCAGCAGTGTCGGCGTCGCAATTCCACACAGAAGATGCGTCTTGACAGCGCCGCAGCTCCATGACGCGCAGCGCTTCGCGCGCTCGCTCACTACTCCGCCCGCAGCAGCGAATCAAGTACGCGTCGCAGACTAGCGGCTGTCGGGGTCGTTGGCGCAGACGATCGCGCCGCCGGCGGTGGCGAGGCAGGCGTCGATCTCGAAGCCGACGGCGCGCGAGCCCGGATCCACGAACGCCATCTCGGCGTCGATGCGTTGATCGACTGACAGGTACGAGGACGCCGGTACCGCGCCCGGAAGGTAATCGCGCGGCGCAACGTCGCGCGAGGCGAGCGGCGTGCCGAAGCGATCCTGGAGTGTCACTCGCAGCAACGGCAGCGGCTGTGGTTGGCGGCCGCCGTTACGGATGCTGGCGCGCACGGTGATCTCCCCGCCGCTGCCGAAGGTCGCCGCGGCGCCGAGCTGCCGCACGTCATACGCATGAAGATCCCAGTGCGGCGCGAGCGGCACGCCGAGGGCGGAGTACAGCGCGGTGAGCGGGCCGTTGAGCCGCGAATGCGTAGCGAGCGCATCGCGGGAGTGATTGACGATCTGCGCGGCGAGCACCAGGACGAGGACCGCCGCAGCGCTCGCCCACGGCGCGGACTCGCGCGGGCTGACACGAGTGAGGAGCCGGGCGAGAGGGTGCGGCGCAGGCAGTATCTCCTCGGCAACCGCATCCGCCGCCTCCTCAGCCCGCCCGGCAGCGGCAGCGCTTGCAGCTTGCGCCGCGCTCTCGCCGGGTTGCCGGGCACTTGCGGCGGCATCGGTCGCTGGGCGCGGGTGCGCTTTAGGGCGCACGGCGCGTGCGGCCGACCTGCTCGCCCGCTTGCGAGGCGCAGGACGCGCCGCGGGCGCCGGCGCTGCGGCAGCGCCCGGGGATGCGGCCTCAGGTGCGCCCCGCGATCCAGGCTTGGGTTGTTCGGCATGCACGATGCCGGCGAGCAAGGCCGAGTCGATCTCGACGTCCACCGGCGCGTCGGCCGGCGGGCCCGCCGCGGCCGCGCCGCTCCGGGTCCGTGCGGCGGGGGCAGGAGCCGCCGCCGCGGCCTGCGTCTCTTCGCTCAGCTCGCGCAGCGCCTTGAACGAGCCGGTGGCGGCGGTCCACTGCGGGTCCGGCGCCGGCTCGACGAATACCGAGTTCACGTCCGTGCGCGAAGGGTCGAATTCGAGCGCATCCGAGGGGATCGAGTCCTCCTCGGCGGAAGCCTGCCGCGGCGGTGCACCCCTCGAGCGCGCGGGCGGTGGCGATTCAGGAGGCGGGCCCGGTGCAGGCGACGGCCGCGGCGAAGCGGCGCTGGGGCTCGCAGCGCTGCCGGCTGCCTGGCGCTCGTCGCTCAGCTGCGCCAGTGCATTGAAGACGCTCGAGCAGCGCCCGCAGCGCACGTAGCCCTGCGCGACGCGCAGGTCCGCCGCAGTCACTACCAGCGTCAGCGCACACTTTGGACAGACGGTGAACATCAGTGCCGCCGTCCGGCGAGACACACCCACTCGTCGCGCTCGCCGGCCCCCGTGACATCAAACCACGCAGCATAAGCGCCTGTCACCTCGGGAACCTCGTGCCGCATGAGCCCCGCGAGCACGAGGCGCCCGCCG
>JASHTN010000366.1 GCA_030040525.1 Gammaproteobacteria bacterium
GGTCTCACCGTGTACGACTACGTGCACATCGGTCACGCGCGCATGCTGACCGTGTTCGACGTCGTCAGCCGCTACCTGCGGTACCGCGGCTACCGCTTGCGCTACGTGCGCAACATCACCGACATCGACGACAAGATCATCCGGCGCGCGCTGCAGAACCGCGAGCCGATCGGTGCGCTCACCGCGCGCTTCATCGAGGCGATGCACGCCGATTGCGCCGCGCTCGGCATCCTGCCGCCGGACGCCGAGCCGCGCGCCACGCAGTACCTGCCGCAGATCATCGCCATGATCGAGCGGCTGCTGGCACGCGATTATGCCTACGTCGCCGCCAACGGCGACGTGCTGTACGCGGTGGCGCGCTTTGCCGGCTACGGCAAGCTGTCCGGCAAGCGTCTCGGCGAGCTGCGCGCCGGCGCGCGTGTCGAGGTCGACGAGGCCAAGCGCGACCCGCTGGACTTCGTGCTGTGGAAGAGCGCCAAGCCCGGCGAGCCGTGCTGGGACTCGCCGTGGGGCGCGGGCCGTCCGGGCTGGCACATCGAGTGCTCCGCGATGTCCACGGCGCTGCTCGGTAGCCACTTCGACCTGCACGGCGGCGGACTCGATCTCAAGTTCCCGCATCACGAGAACGAGATCGCGCAGTCGTGCGCGGCGAGCGGCGACGCCTTCGTGAACGTCTGGATGCACAACGGCTTCGTCAACGTCGACGAGGAGAAGATGTCCAAGTCGCTCGGCAACTTCTTCACGCTGCGCGAGGTGCTGAAGACGCTCAGGCACCCGGAAGTGCTGCGCTATTTCTTCCTCTCGAGCCACTACCGCGGGCCGATCAACTACGCTCCCGCACAGCTCGAGCAGGCGGACGCGGCGCTCGGGCGGCTGTACACGGCGCTGCGCGATCTGCCGCCGGCGCCGCTGGCACCCGCTGCACATACCGGGCGCTTCCTCGCCGCGATGGACGATGATTTCAACACCCCGGAGGCGCTCGCAGTGCTGCAGACCCTCGCCGGCGAGGTGAATTCGGCCCGCGCCGCGAACCGTGCCGCGGACGCGGCGCAGCTCGCCGCGGAGCTCGGCTCGCTCGGCGCGGTGCTCGGACTGTTCGCGGTGTCGGCGGCGGAGTGGTTCCGGCTGCCGAAGCCCGGCGCGCCGGCCGCCGCGCTCACGGATGCCGAGATCGAGGCGCTCATCGCGCAGCGCGCGGCGGCGCGGCGGCAGCGCGACTGGGCCGAATCGGACCGCATCCGCGCGGCGCTGGCCGCGCACGACGTCATCCTCGAGGACGCCCCGGGCGGTAACACCACATGGCGGCGTGCCTAGTGTGCACGGGCTGCAGATGAATGCCGGCGCCAGCGCTCAGCTTGCGCACGGCCAGGCTCTGCAGCAGCAGGGGCGTCTGGCCGAAGCGGCCGCGGTGTTCCGTCAGTTGCTCGCCGACGAGCCGCGCAACAGCCACGCACTGCATCTCCTCGGCATCACCGTCGGGCGACTGGGGCGGCGACAGGAAGCGGTGGATCTGATCAGGAAGGCCGTCGAGCTGCAGCCGTCCAGTGCAATCATGCACACCAACCTCGCGTATGCCCTGAGCGAGCTCGGGCGCAATCCCGAGGCGCTGCAATCATACGATCAGGCGCTGGCGTTGCAGCCCGACCTGGGAGCCGCGCACCTCGGGCGCGGCATGGCCCTCATGCGTCTCGCGCGGCCCGGGGAAGCCCTCGGCAGTCTCAGCCGCGCAGTTCAGCTCAGACCCACCGACGCGCAGGCCCATAACGCACTGGGCGTGGCGCTCGAGCGGCTGGGTCGCAACCAGGAAGCGCTGGAGCATTTCGAACGCGCAGTCGGCCTCAACGCGCGCTTCCCGGACGCATACCACAACCTTGGGCTCATGCAGATGAGCCTGGGTCGATATCCGGAGGCGCTGAGCAGCATCGAGCAGGCACTGGCGCTGCAGCCGGGTCACGCGGCCACGCTCGCCAACAAAGGCAATGCCCTGCGGGCGCTCGGCCGTCCCGCCGAGGCGCTGCTGAGTTACGCGCAGTCCCTCGCCATCGCTCCCGGCGAGGCCGAAGTGCATCACCAGCGTGCGCTCGCGTTTTTGAGCCTGCAGCGCTACCAGGACGCTCTCGCAAGCCTCGAGAGCGCACTGGCGCTTGCCCCGCAGGAGTCCGGCGTGCACTTTCACCGCGGCGTCGCGCTCGCGCACCTCGAGCGCCACGAGGAAGCTCTGGCCAGCTTCGATCGGGTGCTGTCACTCGGCGGCCGGTCCGCCGAGGCACTCAACAACCGCGGCAACGAGCTGGCGCAGCTCGGGCGACATGCCGAGGCGTTGCAGGCCTTCCTTGCCGCAATCGAGTGCAACCCGGCCTCCGTGGAGGCTCACATCAATGCGGCGTACATGCTGCGGGCCGTCGGGCGCTTTCCCGAGGCGCTGGAGAAATTCGATCGCGCGCTAGCGATCGAGCCCGATCATGCGCACGCTCAATGGGGCAAGGCGTTGCTCAAGCTGACTCTGGGCGAGTTCGATGAGGGCTGGCGCCTGTACGAGTCGCGCCTGCGGCTCGGGCCCGCGCGTCAGCACCTGCTCGGCTTTTCGGCACCCCGCTGGTCCGGCACCGAAGCGCTGGCCGGCAAGGTCATTCTGATTCACGCCGAGCAGGGCCTGGGCGACACCCTGCAGTTCAGCCGCTACGTTGCGCTGCTTGAGGCACGCGGGGCCGAGGTCATTCTCGAAGTGCCCGAAGGGCTCTCGAAGCTGATGCGCTCGCTCAAGATGCGCGGCACGGTTCTCACCAGGGGAGAGCCGCTGCCGCAGGTCGACTACCATTGCCCGCTGCTGAGCCTGCCGCACGCCCTGCGCACGCAGCCGGATGCGATCCCGGGCGGTGTGCCCTACATTTCGGCTGATGCGGCGGCAGTGGCAGACTGGCGCGCACGCCTGGGCGCACTGTCCGGCCTGAAGGTCGGATTGAACTGGCAGGGAAACGTCGGGGTCGAGAAGCGAACCTGGTTTCAGGGACGTTCCTTTACGCTGGCCAGCGCTGCGCCACTCGCGCGTGTGCCGGGCGTGAGCTTCGTGTCGCTGCAGAAAGGCACGGCCGCCGGGGAGCGGGCGGCGGTCGAATTCGGCGCCGCGCTGGCGCAGCTCACGAATCCACTCGAGACCGGCCCGGACGCGCCCGTGGAGACCGCTGCGCTCATGAGCGCGCTCGACCTGGTGATCACCTCGGACACCTTCCTGGCCCACCTTGCCGGCGCGCTGGGCGTTCCGGTCTTCGTCGTCCTGCAGGCGGTGCCCGACTGGCGCTGGCAGCTGGAGCGTCCCGACAGCCCCTGGTACCCCAGCATGCGACTGTTTCGCCAGCGTGAGGCCGGCAACTGGCTGGAGGTGTTCGAGCGGGTAGCGCGCGCTGTGGCGGAGATGCGCTCTGGCGTTTGACGGTGTCGGCTGCGCTTCCGTATGATTTTTCGGCCTGAAGCTTCGGGGCATGGCGCAGTCTGGTAGCGCATCTGCTTTGGGAGCAGAGGGTCGGGGGTTCAAATCCCTCTGCCCCGATATCCTCACGCGCAGCAAAAATAAGGGGCGGCCGGACGGCCGCCCCTCACTGCGCCCCTGCGAAGGCTCGGGGGTTTATCAGTCCTGTCTGTTTCAGTCCTGTCTGTTATGAAAGTCGAACAGGTCGAACAGATCGCTGATCGCCGGGGAATTGACCGGCACGTAAGGATCGTCCGGCTGCGTGACCGGGTTGGGGAAGTTGTCGCGGCTGCGCTCGGTGACCGGCGCCAGTCCCCAGTTCCTCTCGATGAACTTCAGGATCGAGACGTGATCGGCGTAGCCGTGCGAGATATGCCCCGCAACGGTGTACTTCGACACCGCCATGAGCGGAATGCGCGTCCCGTCGCCGAAGTAGTCGAGCGGCTGCACGTAGCCCGAGTCGTAGTAGCCGCCGCCCTCATCGAAGGTGATGAAGATGGCGGTGTTGTTCCACAGCCTGGGATTGGCCTGCACTGCACTCACGATCTTCATGGCGAAGCCCTCGAACAGATCGAGCTTCGATGAAGCCGGGTGCCCGTCGACCAGGCCGCTCGGCTTGACGAACGAGACGGCCGGCAGCGTGCCGTTGGCGATGTCCGTGTACAGGTTGGCGGTGTCCTGGATGTGCGCGGCGCGCACCGCCGGGTTCGCCATGATCGAGGTGTCGTACTGGAACGGGTTGCAGATGTTGCAGTACTCGTCGGTCTTCGCGCCGATTGCCCCGTAGTTGAGCTGGTAGGGATCGGGCACATAGTTGTTCCACTGGTCGCCGAAGTAAGCCCAGGAGATGCTGGCAGCCAGCATCACATCACCGATGCTGCGCACCGACGACGGCGGTATGGTGAACACCGTGTTGTTCGGATCGGTGTCGGTGTAGGCGTCGTTGCCGTTGCCGAAGTAGCCCGGGTTGTAGTTGTTGAGCAGGTAGTAGTGTCCGGGCTGGCAGCGTGGGTCGATCGGCCGGGGCAGCGAGCGCAGGTAGCCGACGATCTCGGCGACCGCGGGCTGGCTCATATCGGCGCAGTTGGTATACGAGCCGCCGCCGTAGGAGGGTGAGCCTTCGGAACCGCCGCCGTAGCCGTCCTCGGCATACCAGTTGTTGGTGCCGGGAGCGGCGTTCGGGTTCTCGACCTCGTCGACGACGCCCGCGTTGGCCGTACCGGCCGCCACCAGCGTGTTGTGCGGTGGCTGGAGCGCATGCCCCTCACCGTCGCTGAACCAGATCATGTCGCCGTGGCCGAGCATGATGTGGTTGGCGCCCGTGCCGCCGCTCACCGACTGGTGAAAGTTATCGCTCATCGCGAAGCTTTCGGCGAGCTGCCTGAAGTACGGCGCGTCACCCTGCTGCATGTTGTAGAAGCCGAGCGAGGTCGAGCCTTCGCCGGTGGTCTTGCCACCGGGCGTGTACTCGATGCTGAAGTCTGCCGGTTGCTGCAGCCCGTTGGTGCCTGCGCCGACGGTCACTTCCACCCAGGAGAACAGCGCCGCATCGCAGCCCGAGGGGCGCTGAGGCGTCGCATGCTCCAGGGCGCAATCGAGCTGCTGCCACATCTGGTAGAAGCGGTGCACCGGGCTCGCGGCATACGAGTTGTAGGTGAACGTCGTGCCGTTGGTCAGCTGGAAGGGGCCCGGCGGCAGCTTGTCCACTTCGGTGATGCGTGTGTCGGGCGTCTTGGATGTCAGACCCGTGCCGCCCGACACCAGGTACTGATAGTAGCTCTCGGGCAGCCCGTTCTCCGATTCCTCGGCGAGCGTCAGACTGTCGTCGCTCACGTAGGAATTGGTCGGTCCGCCGACCAGCGGCGCCGGCAGCACGCCGTTCGGCAACGTGGTCTTGGTCGGGTTCAGCAGGAAAGCGTCGGCCGCGGTATCGGTCGCGGCGCTCTGTTGGGCGCGTTCGAAGTTCGGCCCCGGACTGCCGTCGCCGTTGACGATGCCTTCGGAGAGCAGATTCCACACGTGCTCGCCCTGCTTCGGCACATAGGTCGCAAACACATGGTCGAAGCTGCGGTTCTCGCCGATGATCACGATCACATGCTTGATCGGAGTGCTGGTCAGCTGATCGCCGCTCTGCGCCGGCGCGCCCGCTGCGCTCGCCAGCGGCACGCCAACTGCCAGCTGCAGCAGCGCGAGACCTGCGAGTGCCGTGCACCCGCCGCTCAGTGTCCGTGACAGAAATCCTTTGCGTCTCATGGCGGGATCTCCCTGTGATGCGCCCATCCATCGGGCCCGAGCCGTTCTAGCGGCCGGAGGTTGCAGTGGCGTGATCCCGAGATTGCAGCGTGTCGCGACGCGGCGACGGAAGTCGCCCCGGGCCGTCGCCGGCTAAAGCAGTGCCTCGAGCGCGGCGCGGCTGCAGGCGTCAGCGCAACGCGTCGGAAGCGAACGCAGTCGTGGGCGCGGCGGCGCGCGACGCGCGAGCCGGGTCCGACGCGGAACTGCCGGGCGACGCCGTGCCCTCGCGAGCGTTCGCCGGTAGTACCTGGATCAATCCCATCATTCCGCCGTCCTCGTGCTCGAGCAGGTGGCAGTGGTACGGGAAGGTGCCGACGATGTTCGGGTCGCGGAAGTCCATGCGCACCCGCACGCTCGGATAACGCAGCGCACGGCCGTTGTAGTAGGGCACGTTCACCGTGTCGCGCAGGAACGACTCGTTCACCCTGATGCCGTTCCAGTCGAGCAGCAGGAAATGCAGCTGATGGATGTGGAAATCGTGCAGCTCGCTCGAGCGGTTCTCGATGATCCAGTCCTCGACCTCGCCCTGCCTGACGACGATGTTCGGCACCTTGGTGGCCGGATCGAACGGCGCCGGCGTCTGTCCGTCCACGGTGATATAGAAGGTGGTGGCGCTGTTCGGATCGCCGGGGTTCTGCAGCTTCTCTGAGAAGTACAGCCTGCGCACGCGTACCGGCGCGACACTCCCGAGCCAGGACCGCGCCGGCGCCGGCAGTGGCGCAGCCGATGCCGGCAGCCTCCCGGCAGGCTCGGGCGCATCGGCGGCGGCGACGATCGCGGCAAGCGCCCGATTCGGATCGTTCTCGCCACCCTGTCCGGTGTCGACCGTGCGGGTGACGAGCAGCGCGGGCACGCCGGCCGGCGGCCCCGCGACGATGAGCTCGACGCGCGCCCCGGGCGGCAGGCCGAGGTGATCGACCCAGTCTATCGAGGGGAACTCCGGGCCGCCGGAGTTGATCGGCACGCCGTCGATGCCGACCACTCCGAGCTGCTCCGGCGCGTGCCCGATGAGCACCGCCAGATTGAGGTAGGTGACGCTGGAGGCGTTCAGCACGCGCCACAGCTGCCGCTCCTTGGGAAGCATGCGAATGACGGCCGGTGGGTAGTCGGGGTAGGGCACCGGCACGAAGTTGACCGACAGATCCTTCGCCGGCCGGCCGAATCCCGTGCCGTTGTTCGCCGAGTCACCGTCGCGGTCGATGAGCAGCTTCGGCACGACCGGCTCGGATTTCGACGGCGGCGCCTCGGGATTGACGAGAGCCTGATCGCGGATCACCAGTACCCGCTCCGGGAGTCCCGCGAGCGCCGGGTTGGCGCGCTCGATGCCCTCGACGATGAGCGCCCCCGAAGCGCCGCCCTGGACCTCCGGCGTGGTGAAGCCATGAATGTGCGGGTGATACCAGTAGAGGCCCGGCGGCTCGTCCGGCGGAATGCGAAAGCGATACTCGAAGGGGGCTGCTCCCGGCTGAATGGAGGTCTTCACGACGTCGTCCTGATGGCACAGCGGCGGCACGCTCAGTCCGTGGAAATGCAGGTTGGTCGACAGCGCGGTCATCGCGCCGCTCTCGCAGGGGTCGGAGCGCGCGGCCGTCGCGGCCCCAGCAGACATACCCGCCATCCGGGGCATGTCCGACGTGGCCGGCTGCGGCGCAGGCAGCGTGAGCGCGTTCTCCAGGGTCAGGATCAGCGTGTCGCCGGGCGCCAGGCGCAGCGTCGGTGACTGGCCGCCGTCGGCGAGGAGATAGCAGTAGCGCAGCGAACCGTCGGGCTCGCGGACATTGCGCAAGGTCAGGGCCACGCGCAGCACACCGTGCTCGCTGCGCAAGTCACGCGGCTCCGGCACCACCGCGCCGGGCCCGGGGCGCGGGCAGGGGTCGGATACAAGGTCCGCCGCGCGCGCCGCGTGAGTCGCGGCCACGAGCGTCGCGAGGAGCAGCAGCGGCGGGAGGCGGGCTGACAACCGGAACATTGCTCCTAGGACTGGCTCGCCGCGAGCTCGCGCGCGAGTACGGCATGCAGCTGCTCCAGGTCGTGCACGCGCTGCGCAGCCTTGCGCAGCGCGCGCACGTCGACGGCTGCGGGCGGCGCGCCGTGCAGTTGACGGTATTCGAGGCGCGCGGCACCGAGCGCCTCGATGGTGCTGCGCCAGCGGGCGAGGAGCG
>JASHTN010000367.1 GCA_030040525.1 Gammaproteobacteria bacterium
GTACTCATCTGGATCGCCGTCAAGGGCTATATCCCGTACTTGTGGCGCGAGTGGATCACCAGCGTCGACCACAAACGCATCGGCATCATGTACTGCCTGCTCGCCGGCGTCATGCTGCTGCGCGGCTTCATCGATGCCTTGATGATGCGCTCGCAGCAGGCGCTGGCGTTTCACGGCGCAGGCTATCTGCCTCCCGAGCACTACGATCAGATCTTCTCCGCCCACGGCACGATCATGATCTTTTTCGTGGCGATGCCCTTCGTGATCGGCCTGATGAACTTTGTCGTGCCGCTGCAGCTGGGCGTGCGCGATGTAGCCTTTCCCACGCTGAATTCGGTGAGCTTCTGGCTCAACGCTGCGGGAGCCCTGCTGGTCAATCTCTCCCTGGTCGTGGGCGAGTTCGCGCGCACCGGCTGGCTGCCCTATCCGCCGCTGTCGGAGCTCACCTACTCCCCGGGTGTCGGCGTCGACTACTACCTGTGGGCTATCCAGCTTTCGGGCATCGGCACCCTCATAACGGGCGTCAATTTCGTCACGACCATCCTCAAGATCCGCGCGCCCGGAATGAGCTATGGGCGCATGCCGATCTTCTGCTGGACTGCGCTCGCCTCGAATCTGCTGATCGTCGCTGCCTTCCCGATTCTCACCGCGACGCTCGCCATGTTGCTGCTGGATCGCTACGTCGGATTCCATTTTTTCACCAACGTGGCAGGCGGCAACGCGATGATGTTCATGAACCTGATCTGGGCGTGGGGCCACCCTGAGGTTTACATCCTCATCCTGCCGGCGTTTGGCGTGTTTTCCGAGGTGGTTGCCACCTTCTCGGGGAAGCCGCTATTCGACCGCCGCTCCATGATCGTCGCCACGATGGCGATCTGCATTCTGTCCTTCAGTGTCTGGTTACATCATTTCTTCACGATGGGTGCGGGCGGCGATGTCAACGGCTTCTTCGGCATTGCCAGCATGGTCATCGCCGTGCCGACCGGGGTGAAGATCTTCAACTGGCTCTTCACCATGTACGGCGGGCGTATCCGCTTCAGCTCCGCCATGCTCTGGGCGGTCGGCTTCATGGTGACCTTCGTCATCGGCGGCATGACCGGAGTGCTGCTCGCCTCCCCGGCGGCGGATTTTCTGCTGCACAACAGCCTGTTCCTGGTGGCGCACTTCCACAACGTGATCATCGGCGGCGTGCTGTTCGGCGCCTTTGCGGGATACACCTTCTGGTTCCCGAAAGCCTTCGGCTTCGTGCTCGATGAGCGGCTCGGGAAGCTCGCGTTCTGGTTCTGGCTGGTCGGCTTCTATGTTGCGTTCATGCCGCTCTACGTCCTGGGCCTCGAGGGAATGACGCGGCGCATGCAGCACTACGACCGGCCCGAATGGCATCCGTGGTTGCTGGTCGCAGCGCTGGGCACGTTGCTCATCCTCTGTGGCATCGCGCTGCAGATTGCACAGCTGGTCGTCTCGATTCGCGGCCGGTCGCAGCGGCGCGAGCCGACCGGCGACCCCTGGGATGGGCGCTCGCTCGAGTGGGCGACCGCCTCGCCGCCGCCGGCGTTCAACTTCGCGGTGCTGCCCACAGTGAGGAGCGCAGAGCCGTACTGGGAGAGCAAGCAAGAGGCGCGGGCCTCCGGGCAGCCGCTGACTGCTGAGCCGGAATACTCATCCATAGAGATGCCACGCAACAGCGCGACGGGGTTCGTCACGGCCTTCTTCGCCGTCGTGACCGGCTTTTCGCTGATCTGGCACATCTGGTGGCTGGTAGTGCTCGGGTTGCTGGGCGCTTACGCGACGTTCGTGATCTTCGCCTGGCGTGACCAGCACGAGATCACTGTGCCCGCCGAGGAGGTCGCGCGTCTCGATCGCGCCAACCGCGCCGCACGCGCCCGGGCGCTGCTCGAGGAGCCGATCCTTTGAGCGCCGCCGCGCTTGGCCTCGCGCCGGACCCCTCGTTCGGGTCCCCGCAGCTCACGCAGCGCCAGGCGAGCGGTCACGGCGAAGGGGGGCCGGCTCCCAAGCGCATCGTCGTCGGCTACGGGTTCTGGATCTTTCTGTTGTCCGACGTGATCATGTTCTCGGCCTTCTTCGCCACCTACGCCGTGCTGTTCAAGAGCACCGCCGGCGGCCCATCGGCCCGCGAGCTCTTCGACCTGCACAACACCGCCGCCGAGACGGCATGCCTCCTCGCCTCGAGCTTCACCTGCGGGATGGCGACCCTCGCAGTCGGACAGCGCAGCCAGAAGTGGACGCAGGTTGCCCTCCTGGTCACCGGACTTCTGGGATTCGCGTTCCTGCTGTTGGAGGCTCGCGAGTTCAGTGGTTTTGTCGCCCGCGGCGCTGGACCGGGCCGCAGCGCATTCCTCTCGTCATTCTTTACCCTGGTTGGATGCCACGGCGTCCACGTGAGTGCCGGACTGCTCTGGCTCGGCACGATGATGGCCCAGTTTTATGCCAAAGGCTTCCGTGTGGACATCCGTCACCGCTTCCTGTGCTTCAGTCTCTTCTGGCACGCCCTGGACATCATCTGGGTGGCGATCTTCAGTCTGGTCTACCTGGTGGGCACTCTCCCGCCGGAGCTTCTGCCATGAGCAACGAATTTGAATACGATGCAGGCTCCTACGTTGGCAGCGACCGCCTGCCCGGCCGACCCGCCGGAGAGGCCTCCGTTCTGCCCCGCGAGCTGCGCGGCTACCTTCTTGGCCTGGCGCTCGCGACTTTGCTGACGATCGTCTCCTTCTGGGCCGTGGAAACCCATCTGATCTACAGGCCCGGGGCTGCGGTTGCGCTGCTGGTGCTGGCGGTGGCTCAGATGGGCATTCACCTCATCTTCTTCCTGCACATTACGACGGCACCCGACAATGCCAACAACGTTCTGGCACTTGCCTTCGGCGTGCTGATCGTCTGCCTCGTCGTGTTCGGCTCTCTCTGGGTCATGAGCCATCTGAACCACAACATGTTGACGATGCAGCAGCTGATGCG
>JASHTN010000368.1 GCA_030040525.1 Gammaproteobacteria bacterium
AAGCTCAGGATCGACTTCAAGTCGACGCCGCGCATGACGGCGACCCTCGAGCACTGGCAGTACGACAGCTTCGTCACGCGCTTCGACGACAGGACGATCGAGCCCGCGTACGTGACCTTCGATCTCGATGCGGACGGGAAGATCGACCGCATCACCATGAAGGCGGTCTCGCCGCTCGCGGATTTCAGCTGGGACTATCAGGATCTCCGGTTCACTCCGGCGCACAAGTAGGGGAAGGCGACCATGGCTCTTCGGACACTCGCACGCATTGCGGCGTTCTCACTCGTCAGCGCCTGTGCCTGCGCGGCGGGCCCGCAGATCCACGACGTGGTGATCCGCCACGCGCTGATCTACGACGGCCTGGGCGGTGCGCCTTATACGGGTGAGCTTGCGCTCGACGGCGACCGCATCGCCTACGTCGGACCAGGCTCCGCCGGCCGCGGGCGCCTCGAGATCGATGCGCGCGGCCAGGCGGTCGCCCCGGGCTTCATCGACATGATGGGGCACTCGGAGGAGTCGCTGCTGATCGATGCACGCGGGGTGAGCGGACTCAAGCAGGGCATCACGACCGACATTTTCACGGAGGACTCGATGGGACCGCTGTCGCCGCAGATGGCGCAGCACATGAAGGAGCGCCAGGGCGACCTCAAGTACGACGTGACCTGGTCGACCCTCGGGCAATACCTCGATCACCTGCAGCAGCGCGGCATCTCTCCCAACGTCGCGAGCTTCGTCGGGGAGGGCGTGGTGCGCACCTACGTGCTCGGCGAGGGGGATGTGCAGCCGACGGCCGCGCAGCTCGCAAGGATGCGCGCCCTCGTTCACCAGGCGATGCAGCAGGGGGCACTCGGGCTTACCACGGCGCTCATCTACGCGCCCAACAACTATGCGCGCACGCCCGAGCTCATCGCGCTCGCGAGCGAGTCGGCGCGCTGCGGCGGCATGTACACCGCGCACATGAGAAGCGAGGGCGACCATATCGAGGACGGCGTCAGCGAGACCATCGAGATCGCGCGCGCGAGCGGCGCGCCCGCCGAGATCCATCACTTCAAGTTCATCGGTCGTGACAACTGGGGCAAGCGCGACCGGGTGGTCGCGATGATCAACGCCGCGCGCGCTGCCGGCATCCGCATCACCGCTGACATGTACACCTACACCGCGGGAGCCACTGCGCTCGATGCCTCGCTGCCGCCGTGGGTGCACTCCGGGGGGCCCGAGGCCATGGTGGTGCGGCTCAAGGATCCGGCGGTGCGCGCGCGGGTGATCGCGGCGATGCGCGAGCCGCACCCGAAAGACTGGGAGGATCTCTATCAGCAGTCGGGCGCCGGCGGCGTGCTGATCCTCGCCACGCGCAGCTCACAGCTCAAGCCGCTGATCGGCCAGACGCTTGCCGCGATCGCGCACCAGCGCGGGGTCAGCCCCGAGGACGCAATCATCGATCTCGTGATCGAGGACAGCGCCGGCATCGGCGCTGCCTACACCATCATCACCGAAGCGAACATCGCCCGGCAGATCGTGCTGCCGTGGGTGAGCCTGGGCTCGGATGCCGAGTCGAGTGCGCCTGAGGGCGTTTTCCTCGAGTCCTCGACCCACCCGCGCGCCTACGGCAATTTCGCGCGCTTCTTCGCAAAGTACGTGCGCGATGAGCACCTGATGACCGTCCAGGAGGCGGTACGCAAGGTCACCTCGCTCCCCGCGGATGTGCTGTCACTGCCCGATCGCGGGCGGCTCAAGGCGGGGGCCTTCGCCGACGTCGTGATCTTCGATCCGGCGACCTTCCAGGATCACTCGACCTATGCGAAGCCGATGCAGTACGCCACCGGCGTCAGCGATGTCTTCATCAACGGCAGGCTGGCGCTCAGGGACGGCGAGCCGACCGGGGCACACACCGGGCGCGCGCTCCGCGGCCGCGCCTGGACGGGCGCGGGTGGCGGCGGCTGTCGCGCATCTGCAAAGGACTGGACCTGGATCGACCAGCCACCGCGGGCGGACTGACGCGTCAGTGGAAGAGCCGCGGCGCCAGGTCGTCGGGACCGCCTCGCCAGGTCAGGTGCTCGGGGGGGCCTCCGGCCCCGGCCACGGATGCTCGGTCTGGCCGCTGAAGATCGCAGCCGACTCGGCGTGCTTCAGCGTCCAATCGCCGCGCGAGATCTCGTTCTCGAGCTGCTCGGGTGTCCAGCCGGAGTGGCCGATGAAAATCCGCAGGCCGTCGGTCGGCTTGTCGCGACCGAGCAAGCGCAGCAGAAGCTCCCGATCCGCGCTGATGTAGATCCCGTCGCACGCCTCGACCGCATGCTCGGGCCGCTTGGCGGCGCGAAACAGGAACCAGACGGTGCGGAGCTCGACCGGCCCGCCGAAGTAGATCTTGTCGTGGAGAGCCGCGAGGCGCTTGAGATCGGGGAACAGCTCCGAGACCGGGATGCTCGTAGGCCGGTTGATGATCAAGCCGACCGGGCCCGCACCCAGGTTGTTCATGACGAGCACGACCGAGTCGGCGAAGCTAGGATCGGGCAAGTCGGCGCGCGCGACCAGCAGGATTGCGGTCATGGGCGCGGGCTTGGTATCGGCGGCGCCGGTCGGGCCGGACGCGCCGAGGAGTAGCAGCAGTGCGCCGAGGGCTGCCGCTACGCCACGCCGCCGGCAATCCCTAGGTTTCACCGGGAACACTGGCGTCCGAATCAATGGCCTGCACGGCGAGCTCGATCAGCGCCGCCAGCGCGACATAAGCGCCCGAGACGGTCAGGAAGTGTCCATACCAGCGCGTGAAGTTCGACCACCAGCCCGCGAGGCTCGCCTGCCCGACCCGACCGCCCAGCCAGTAGAAGCTCCCCTGGGTCAGAAGGAAGCAGAGCGTCACGCACAGCGCGAGACTGAGCAGCAGCCGCGCGAGATCGATCGGCGCCCTGAGGTAACCGCGGCGCAGCCAGGCGCCTCCCACCCACAGCAGCGAATACGCCGGCACGATGAACCAGTACGCGACGGTCATGCAGTAGTTGCTGACGCCGGCGTAGCGGATCGCGGCATAGTCGATGGCCACCGCCTCAATGAGGAGCGCGGCGAGCGCCCAGCGCCACTCGCGCGTCAGATAGAACCCGCCGACGAAGAACACCGCCCAGGAGGCGTCGGGAGGGACCCAGGGAGTGCCGCTGTGGCCGGAGCGCGTGGCGGCCATGATGAGCGCCAGAAGCGCAAACACGATGAATCGATGGGAGAAGTGGCTATGGACGCGGCTGTGGCTGGACATGACGATGACTCCTCCTGCACGCGCTCCACGCGCGGCACGGCTGGTGTGAGAGCGGCCGGGAAGGAGGCTCTGCCCCTGGGACACCCGAGACGCTACGACTCTACGCGCGGGAGGTAGGGCCTGCAACGCGCGGCGGGTGACGGCGGTTCGCGGTGGGTCGCGACGCCGGCGATGACCAGCGCGACACCCAGCAGGTCGGCTGCCGTGGGTAGCTGCGCAAGGACCAGCACTCCGATGACGGTCGCCATGGCCGGAAGCAGCGCGAGCAGCAGCGCGAAGGTTGTCCGTTGCAGCCGGGCCATCGCCAGCTGGTCACAGACGTAAGGGATGACCGACGAGCAGAGGCCCACACCCGCGCCGGCTGCAAGGAGCAGGGGATGCAGCAGCGCGGGCGTGGCGGCCCGGAACCCGATGGGCGCGGCGACGACGGCCGCCACGAGCATCGCGGCGGCGAGCCGATCGATGCCGGGCGCGCCGCCGCTCCGGGCGATGCGATGGCCGAGCACGATGTAGGCGACGAACAGCGCGCAGTTGCCGAAGGCCGCGAGCAGCCCGAGCGGCGCGGCCGCCAGGCGGATGTCCGTGAGGACGTACACGCCGCATACGGCGAGCGCCAGCGCGCTCATGTTGCGGCGGGTGCGCATGCCAACGGCCGCGAGCGCAACGGGTCCCAGGAATTCGATGGCGCTCACGGTGCCGAGCGGCAGCCGGTCGATGGCGACGTAGTAGATGACATTCATCAGCGCAAGCACGATGCCGAGGCAGACAACGGTCGCGCGATCTCGCGGCGCGAGGCGCTTCAGGTAACGCCAGGGCCGGCGCCAGAGTGCAAACACTGCGGCGGCGCTCGCGATCCGCAGCCATGCGACCCCGGCGGGCGCCAGGTGCGCGAAGAGCAGTACGGCGAACGCCGGGCCCAGGCAGTGGAAGACGGCGCTGATTACAAAAAAGGCATGCGGTGGCGTGTGCCCGGCGAGGCGTGCGGCCAGGGTGGACGCGGAGGTGGAGCAGGGCGCGGCTTCGCTATGCATCGCGTGCTAGAATGCCAAGGCATCCGGCGCGCCCTGAATCGGTTCTTGAAGGTAAAGTGGCCGAGTCAGCTTTCAAATTGAAGGGAAATTCGCTCTCCCACCTTCGGGGGCGCGAGCTGCTGCAGGACGCCCGGAATGTCGAGCTGCTGAGGCTGCTGCGCGATGACGCGCGCGCCAGCCTCTCCGAGCTCGCGCGCCGGGTGCGGATGTCGGCCCCCGCCGTTCGCGAGCGTGTTGAGCGCCTCAAGCAAGCCGGCGTCATTCAGGCTTATCGTCTCGAGATCGATCCGCAGGCCCTCGGCTACCCGGTCGCCGCCTTCGTGCGCATCCGGCCGATGCCGGGGAAGCTGCCGAAGATCGTCGAGCTGGCGCGCGGCATGCCGCAGGTCACCGAGTGTCATCGCATCACGGGTGAGGATTGCTTCATCCTCAAGGTGCACCTCGAGGCTCTCGATCGCCTTGACGAGGTCCTCGACCGTTTCCTGGCACTCGGGCAGACGACGACCTCGTTGATACAGTCCTCGCCGGTGCCGGCGCGCACCTTGCCGCTGCCCGGCGAGAGGTCGAAGCCGGTCTGAGCGTGGCAGCTCAGCGGCCGCCGCGGATGGCAGGCGCCTGCAATGACGCGCTCGAATCGTGCGGCGGATAGGTGATCTCGAACCGGTCCGGCTCGGACCAGGCGTCGCCTGTGTGTTCCTTGGCCTCAAAGCGCACCATCGTGCCCGTCAGCCGGTCGCGCTCGAGCGTGAAGCGCAGGTAGTGGAAGTTCACTGCCGTCCTGAGCTTTGACAGCTCGTGCGACAGGCGCAGCACCGGCACCGGCTTCGCGCCGCCGCCGCCGCTCACGAGGTAGAGGACGCCGTTGCGGTCGAAGCGCTCGTAGTTATGCACGTGGCTGCCGATGACCACGACCCGCGCGCGCAGCGTCCCGGCTTTGGCCCGCGCCGAGAGATCGCGCTCGACCTGCGCCTCGTCCTTGCCACGTGGGAAGATGGGGTCGCGCACCGGCGGGTAGTGCAGCACGATGAGGATGAATCGGATGCGCGGGTCGGCGTTGGCCTCGGTGACCTGCCGCTCGAGCCAGGTGCGTTGCTCGCTGCCGACTTTAAGCGCCGAATCGGAGTCGAGCATCAGGGCGAGGATCGACGGCCCGATCGACACCGAGTACCAGCGGTAAGGACGCAGCCTGAGCGCCGCAAACGCCTGCCACCAGTTCTCGAGGCAGGCACTGTCGTCACTCTCGGGGTCGCAGCCCTTGAACTCATGGTTGCCGAGGGCGGGGAAGACCGGGATCTTCCGCTCAGCCCACTGCGCGGTCTGGCTGTGGTAAACGGCGTAGTCGCCCGGGTCGGAGCCGCTGTAGACCAGGTCGCCGCCGATCAGGATCGCAGCCGGGTTTTCGCTCGCGATGCGCGCGACAAGCGCGCGGCGCGCCGCCGGGTTCGACACCCGCGGAAGGTCCGTGAAGCGCGTGTCGCCGTACACTACGAAGGTCAGCGCCGCGCCTGGCTGCGCCGGCACGTCGAAGTGAGGCGCTCCGTCGGCGGCTGCCGCAGCTGCAGCGGCGCACCCTGCAGACAGGCAGAGCGCGAGCAGCCAGGGGTGGAGCCGGCGCGTCGCGACGGCTCTCACCGGAGCCTCCCGTCGGATGCTCCCGTGCATGCTCCTCGGGTCAAAACGCGCTCTTGACCACACCGCCATCGACCCGCAGCGCTGCGCCCGTGGTGGCCGACGACAGGGGACTGGCGAGGTAGGTCACGAGCGATGCGACCTCCTCGGGCGCGGCGAAACGCCTGATGAGCGAGGTGGGCCTCACGTTCGCGAAGAACTCCTTCTCGAACTGTGCAAAGGACTTGCCTTCCCGCCTGGCGAGAGCGTCGACGAAGTCGGTGACGCCGCGCGACCTTGTCGGACCGGGGAGGACGCAGTTCACCGTGATGCCGGTGCCGGCAAGCTCCTCGGCGAGCCCCCGCGACACGGCGAGCTGCGCGGTCTTGGTCATGCCGTAGTGAATCATCTCGGCCGGAATCTGCACCGCGCTCTCGCTCGAGACGAAGATGATGCGGCCCCAGTTGGCTTTGCGCATGGCGGGCAGGCAGAGCCGGGCGAGCCGCGCCCCGCTCAGCACGTTGACCTCGAAGAACCGCCGCCAGTCCTCATCCGAGATCTCCTCGAAGCTCTTCGCCTCGAAGATGCCGA
>JASHTN010000369.1 GCA_030040525.1 Gammaproteobacteria bacterium
CGCAGGTCGAGGGTCGCGGTGCCGTCCGCGCCGTTCGAGGTCGTGGTGTTCTCACCCGCGAACACCATCGGCAGGTTGTTCATGATGTCCTCGACGCGGGTGAGTCCCGTCGCCTGGACGTCGGCTGCCGTGACCGTCGTGATCGGGCTGATCGAGGTCGAGTTGGGGTTCATCAGGCGCGAGCCTGTGACCACCACTTCCTGCAGCGGAGCTGCCGCGGGCTGGTTTTCCTGTGCCTGCGCCGGTGGGGCTTCCTGGGCGTGAACCGCGGAGATCCCCGCTGTGGCCGTTACGGCCGCCAACGCGAAGCGCACCGCCTGTTGCAAGCTGCGACTCGTCGCCATGTGTTGGTTCCTCTCTTAATGGAGCGAATTTGTAGGCAATGCCGGGATTCCCGCTCCCATTTCCTCCCGCGGGTACCCGGTCGACTTGGGGCAACCTCAGACTCAACTGCACGAACCCGCCGACCAGCGGTTCGTCCCCGTACAGCTCAGTCTCGTCACTCCCAGAGACGTGTAAGTCACATTATTAGCACGCACTGCCTGTGTTGCCAACCCGCCTCTGCCGACGAGCGCCGCGCTGCGCACGCTCGGCAGTCAGTGAAAATCGTCTGGACAGGCGTGTTGCGTCATTACAACACACCGAAAGAGTGGATCGGGCCTACATTCTGGCAGGCAAATTCAGGGTGCGGCGAGGTAGGCGGCAAGCTCCTTGAGCTGATCGGCGTAGTGACGCGCGCGCCCGCGAGAGCGCGGGTGGATCGCCTCGCGCACCTGCCAGACGCTGGCAGTCCTGACGCTGCCGGCCGCGCGTGCAGGCTCGAGGCAAGCCTCGTCCCAGTCGAGGCCACAGTAGCCGAGCAGCCTCCCGGCGGCCGCGCGCGGGCCGCTGACGAGCCCTTCGTAGGAGAAGTCCAGAATGTCGTTCCCATAGAGGGAATGCCAGTGCGCCATCAGGCGCCGGTACTGACGGAAGTAGTGGCCGGTGTCGAGAAGATCGAGGGCGTAAGGCCAGTGCTGATCGAGATGCAGGAAGAAGATCGAGAGGCACGTATCGAGCGCATCGCGCGTCGTGTGAACGATCTTTGCCTGTGGAAACAATGTCTTGGCGAGACCGATGAGCAGGAAGTTGTCCGGCCGCTTGTCGGTCACGCAGTGCGCCCCGGGAAAGATCTGCGCGACGCTCTCGAGATAGCGCGCCGCGAGATCCGCCGTCGAGCGGGCCGTGAGGGAGGCCACGCTCTCGGGAAAGGGCTGCAGGGCGGACTGCACCAGCCGCGGCAGCAGGTCGAGCTCTCCGCCCGCCGTGACGCGCGGATGGCCGGCGAGGAGCCGCTCGGTGAGCGTCGAGCCGGAGCGAAACATCCCGCAGATGAAGATAAGCCGCGGATCCTCGGCGCCGCGGGGGGGCGCCCTCGCGGCTAACGGCTTGGGCGGGCCCGGAAACGCCGCGATCAGCGCGTCCATGAAACGCTCCTGGGCCCGACGGTCGTAGCGCACCGGGGGGCTCACGCTCGCGCGGCTTGCGCAGTTGGCCGCCGTGGCCGCTGCAAAGGCCTCGGGGTAGGCCCCGCTCGCGTCGAGCAGCTGTGCGAGGCTGAACCCGAGGCTCGCCCGGTCGGCGTCGCCTGCGGCCGGGTCGTCGAGAGCGGCCTGCAGTCGGCCGACGAGCGCGGCGCCGCTGCTGCCCGGCGGGGCGAGCCGCGCATAGCGTGCCAGGGCCTCGAAGGCGCGCGGATCGAGAGCGAGGAGGCGCTGGTAGAGACCGAGCGCCTCCTCCCGGCGGCCGAGGTCCTCGTACAGATTGGCGAGGTTCTGCAGGGCGGGCAGGTAGGCGGGATTGAGCGCGAGCGCCGTATGGAGCTCGCGCTCGGCCGCCGCCTCGCGCCGCAGGCAGTCGGCGAAGACTACTGCGCGGTTGAGGTGCACTTCCTCGGGGCGGCTGACTCCGTGCCCGAGCGCCTGCGCGTAGGACTCGAGCGCGGCGTCGAAGCGGCCCAGCCGGCGCTCGAGGAGCCCAAGGTTGTACCAGCAGTCCGGCAACCCAGGCGAGAGCGCGAGCAGCTCACGGTAGGTCGCCGCCGCCGCCTCGAGCCGCCCGGCGCGCTCGAGGCGCGCCGCCTTCTCGATCAGCGCGTTGAGCGTGGCTGCGGGGGTCACGGCGCGGTGCGCGCCTAGCGCGACCACATGCGCAGCAGATTGGCGATGACGTACTCGAGCTGCGTGCGGTTGCGCCAGTCCATCTTCAGGCCCTCGAGCGCGCGCACCTCGCCGAGCGTGTAGAGCAGCTCGCGCTGCATCTCGTCGGGAATCTGGCTCTCGATGAACGTGATCACCACCAGGCGCGCCCCGGCGGTGACCGGCGTGACCTCGTGCACGTGAGTGGACGGATAGAAGATCGCCGAGCCGGGCCCGCCCTTGATGCGCGTGGCTTCGGTACCGAGATAAATCACCAGCTCCCCGCCCTGATAGTCCGCCGGGTTCGCAATAAAGATGGTGCACGAGACGTCCGAGCGCAGCGGCTGCGGACCGACGGGCAGGAACGCGGCGTCGATGTGCGCGCCGTACTTCATGCCGGCGGCGTAGCGGCACAGCGTGGGCACGGCGATGCGCCGCGGGAACACGAAGTTCCTGACCTCTTCGCTCCTCTGCAGCGCTGCGAGCGCAATCTGCCCGGCCCGCTGCGCCGTCGGGTCGTTCGGATCGGCGATGGCATTGTCCTTGGTGACGTTGTGGGGATTGGAGCGCCGGCCGTCGATGAACTTCGCTTCGCGCGCAATCTCGCTGATCGCCTGTACCTCCGTGGGAGCGAGAAAATTCTCTACCTGGAGGAACACCGCTACTCCGTCAAGGGCACGCCGGGAGAGTGAGTATAGACCGCCCGCTGCCGCTACAATGCGCGGCTTTCCCCTAACCGCGCGCCGCGCCGCAGGAGCACCGATGCCAGCGCCCGACGTCATGATGATGTTTGCTGTGCCCTTCGGGTTTGCGCGCATGCCGACGCACGCGCAGCTCAACCCGGCGCTGAAGCGCTTCGTCTTTGAGCTCGAGAAGAGCGGGACTGCCGCCAACCCACGCCCGCTCACGGCGCGCAACGCCGCCGTGTTCGAGAGCCACTTCAACCTGTTCCGGGAGAACGACCCCGCCGTGCAGGAGCTGAAGGCGTTCTGCTGGAACCAGCTGCTGGGCCTGATCGGCCGGCTGAACGGCTATGACCTGCCGACGCTCAACCGGCTGCAGATCTACAACGACAGCTGGGTGCACATCACGCGGCGCGGCGGCTTTTTCGGCCTGCACAATCACCCCAACGCCTCCTGGAGCGGCGTCTACTGCGTCGATCCGGGCGAGTCCGACAGCGACAAGAAGGACAGCGGGGTGCTGAGCTTCGTCAATCCGATGCTCACGAGCGCCATGCACGTCGACGCCGGCGTCGCGCGCATGCCGCTGCCGTATGGCTCCCAGGTGGCGAGCATGCGGCTCGAGGCGGGCCAGCTCGTGATCTTCCCATCCTGGGTGCTGCACGACGTCCGTGCCTTCGAGGGCAACGGCGAGCGCATCACCGTCTCCTTCAACTGCTGGTTCACTCTCGCCGATGCGGCCTGAAGTCCGCGACCGCCGCCGCGAGCACCTCAGGGAGCGCCGTGCGCCTCGGCTTCGGTCACGGGCCGGTAGTCGCGGTGCGGGTAGCGGATACCGCGCTTCACCGTGAGGTCGACGCTCCCGAGGTTGGCGACGTCGGCGAGGGGATCCTTCTCGAGCACCACGAAGTCGGCGAGCTTGCCGGGCTCGACCGTTCCCATATCGCGCTGCTCACCGGCAGCGCGCGCCCCGATCCGGGTCGCCGAGGCGAGCAGGTCGGGCAGGCGCATGCCGGAGCGCTGCACCAGCAGCGTGAACTCCTCGAGCAGCGGGCTTGAGGGCCGCGCGAGATCGCCGTCGTCGTCGGTGCCGGTGGAGATGGCGACGCCGGCGCGATAGGCCAGGGCCGCGAGCCGGTCGGCAATTCCCTGGGAACGCTGCGCCGCAGGGCCCGTGTCGTAGGGATAGAGCGTTGCGTCGAGAATGGTGCCGTGACGGCGCATGGCGGCGAACAGCGCATCGAGGCGCGTGTCCGGCCGCGCAAGGAGCGGCATGACCTCGAGCGGCAGCGCGCCGTGGCGGTAGAGCGGTGGGATCGTGGCGTCGAGCGCGTAGCCGAGCAGCGTTGCGTGACTCAGGACGTCGACGCCGGCGTCCACCTCCTCGAGCGGACCGGCGGGGAAGATCGTCGCGTGCGCCCACACCAGCAGGTGCTGGCGATGCGCTTCCGCGGTCACCGCACGCACCAGCGGCGCGGGCAGGTCCGCGTAGAGCTTCAGCGCCGTGGCCCCGGTGCCGCGCGCTGCGGCCACGGCGAGCGGCAGGTCGGTCTGCGGGGTGAGCGCCTGCATCCAGGGCACCTCGCCGGCGGTGCGGCCGCGGGCGGCATCGTGCGTGCGCGGATCGGCGAAGAACTCGGGGCCGGCCATCAACGCGACGTAATAGATGTCGGGGGACGGGACCTCGCTGAATTCCGCCTCGCGCTTGAGCTCGGCGAGCAGGCGCACGTCCCCCGCCATGTCGCGCACGGCGGTGACGCCGCTGTAGAGCTCGCGGCGCAGATACGCGCGCGCGTGCGCCGGGTCGGCCAGCGTCGCGAGGTGCACGTGGCTGTTGACGAAGCCCGGGACGACGAACTTGCCGCCTAAGTTCACCACCTCGGCGCCTGCGGGCGCGCGGAACCCCGCACCGGGGACAACCGCGCTGATGCGCTCGCCGGTCGTCACGATCACCCGGTCGCTGCGCGGCGGCGCACCGGTTTCATCGATGAGGGTGGCGCCACGGTACACCACGACTTTCGCCGCCGCGGCGGCCCGGCAGCTAAGCGGGCCCGTCAGGGCGGGCGCGACGCTCAGCGCAACTGCCGCAGTCAGGGCCAGTGCTGAAGTGCCCGCGGGTGCGGCGCTAATGTCGGGATCCGTCGTTGATCATGACCTGGCGTTGGCCGGGGCGGCGCGCCTTCCGCAGGTCGCGCCACCCCGGGGGTGAGCCGCTTACTTCGCCGCCTTGGCTGCTTCCACGGCCTCGTGCAGCTCGCGCTCCGCCTGCCGCAGCAGCTCCTCGGCCTTGGCGCCATGACCGGCCATGTCGTAATGGTTCGCGGCGCGCGCGCGTTCCATCTCGTGGATTGCCTCGACGACGTGATTGTGCACTTTGTCGAGATCGTGCCAGTCCCTCACCGGGTCGGCACAGGCGAGGCCCGACGCGAGCGCCAGGCCGGCAGTGACTGCCAGTACGGTTTTCCTCATAGGTGAATCCTCCTGAAAGGGTCGTCTTCGGGTGTGGATGGTGTGTTGTGTCTGACTTGGGTGCCGGGAAAATCTAGCACGCTCGCGCGTCGCCACCGTTAAGAGAACGTCATCAGGCGAGACTGCAGCGTTTGCCCTGCACGGAGCGTGCCGCGGCGCTGAACAACGGCTGAACCGCTCGTGCAGCCTCAGGACGAGGAAGCGGCCGCCGCGTCATCCATCCACAGCTCGACGCGCGCACAGCCCTGCACCGCCGCCCAGGCGATGAGCTGCGGATCGTGCGCCAGCAGCGCCGCGACGGCGGCGCGCTTAGCCCTGCCGGCCACGACGAACACGGGCTCCTCGACGTGCGCGAGAAGCTCCGGGGTCACGCTGACTGCTGACAGGCCGTCCGGGCGCTGCACCGGGATCGCGCGACGCCCGCGCGCGCGCTCGAGATCCGCCGCGGCGAACAGCGAGGCCGTATGCCCCTCGACGCCCAGGCCCAGCAGCCCCAGCCCAATGCGCATGCCCGCGGCGAGCAGCCCGTCGAGCCGTCGCTCGTAGTCGGCGGCAGCCTCAGCGAGCGGCAGCTCGGTGCGCACCCGCAGCACGCGCTCTTGCGGCAGGCCGAGCGCATCGAGCAGCGGCCGCGACTGGCAGTAGTTGCTGGAGGGCGAGTCTGCCGGCACGTAGCGGTCGTCCGAGAACAGCACGGCGAGCTGCGCGGCCGGCACCGGGGGCCGCGTGCCGACGGCGCGGTACGCCGGCAGGGGCGTGCTGCCGCCCGACAGCATGATGGCGCCTGAGTGCGGCGCGGCGATCGCCGCAGCGAGCCGCTCGGTGAGCGCCGCCTCGAGCGCGGCGCGTGTGGCAAAGCGGCGTGGGTTGAGCGTCGGCATGCGGGGGTTCTCCGTGGGCTATTCCGTTCG
>JASHTN010000370.1 GCA_030040525.1 Gammaproteobacteria bacterium
CGCAGGTCGAGGGTCGCGGTGCCGTCCGCGCCGTTCGAGGTCGTGGTGTTCTCACCCGCGAACACCATCGGCAGGTTGTTCATGATGTCCTCGACGCGGGTGAGTCCCGTCGCCTGGACGTCGGCTGCCGTGACCGTCGTGATCGGGCTGATCGAGGTCGAGTTGGGGTTCATCAGGCGCGAGCCTGTGACCACCACCTCCTGCAGCGGAGCTGCCGCGGGCTGGTTTTCCTGTGCCTGCGCCGGTGGGGCTTCCTGGGCGTGAACCGCGGAGATCCCCGCTGTGGCCGTTACGGCCGCCAACGCGAAGCGCACCGCCTGTTGCAAGCTGCGACTCGTCGCCATGTGTCGGTTCCTCTGGATGAATTCGCGGAGTGTCTTGTCGATGACCCTGCCGCCGGATTTCTCGCCGGCGGTTTTTGACGCGCCTCAGCAATACAGCGCCGGACTCGTTGTCTGCTCGCCACAGTGCAGCGACTCCGGCTCGAACGTCCGCGCGTCCGACTCTGTCAGCTGGTTTCCCTGGGGCGCAGAGACTAGTGGCAACCACCGGCCGGGAAGAGAAAATGTGACCACGCCGGCCAGGGAAGTGATGAGGCCCACCTGCAGGGGACGACCCGATGATCGGCGGTCGACGCCGGGGGGCCTGACGGCGCAGCAAGCCGCGCGCACGGGGCTGGTGCACCTCACAACCGTCGACCGCACGCAGCTCGAGCGCCGATTCTCACGACGAACGGATGCGCTGGAGCTACGGCCGACGGGCGACGGCCAAGGCCGCGCTGCACCCACAGTTTGCTCAACGACTAAGTATCGAGCCTGAAACCGGCGCATAGTCAACCGGCGCGAGCGGCGCGGTTGCCTGCCGGAGGAATGCGGATGCAGCTGCTGAACGGCAAAGATGAGCGTGCCCAACGCCGGCCGCCGGCGGTAGCGCCGCTGCGCCTGATGGGCGAGAAGGGCCGGCGCCTGTTCTTCATCGAGGTGGAGTCAGTCGATTACATCCAGGCGGACGGCAACTACGTCTCGATCTGTGCCGGTGACAACCGCTACATCGCCCGCAACACGCTCAAGAACCTCGCTCGCGTGCTTGCCCCGAGCGGCTTCGTGCGCATCACGCGCTCGTTGCTCGTCAATCTGCGCCGCGTGGCTTTCGCGGAGCGGATCGGCGGCGGCAGCTACGAGTTCACGCTGCGCAGCGGCACGCGCCTGGTGTCGACCCGGACGTTCCGCCGCGGCCTCCTCGCGGAGTTGCGCGGAGGCTAGCCGGTGTCGCCGCGGCGCTCCTAGGGCTGCTCCACCAGGGCTTTGAGCCGCGCGAGCGCCTGATCCCACTGCGCCGATACCCGGGAGAGGTACTCCTGCAGCTCGCGCATCGGGGCCGGATCGAGCTCGAAGCGGCTCTCGCGCCCGCGGCGGGCACTGCGCACGATGCCGGCGCTCTCCAGCACCCGCAGATGCCTGGTGATCGCCTGGCGCGTGATCCTTGCGCCGCCGGCGAGCTGCGTGATCGATCGCGGGCTGCCGCCGGTGAGCGCGGCGATGAGCGACAGGCGGGTTTCGTCCCCCAGGGCCGCGAACATCGCAGCATGCTGCCGCCGCCTCGCGGCGGCCGTGTCACTGCCCGCCCGCGACATACCGCTCGATGTTCTTCATCTGCTCGCTCCAGCCGCTCTCGTTGCCGCGAAAGGCCTCCTGGCGCTGATCCTCCGGCAGCCGCTCGAAGCCGGACTCGGTCACGGTCAGCAGCGTGCCCGCGGGGGTCTCCTGCAGCGTGAATTCCACCAGCGTGCGCGGCGCACCCGTGTAATCGGGCGAGTAGTGCGCCTTGTCGAGCGAGCGGGCGTGCGGCCAGGTGAAGGAGAAGAGCCGCTCGCGCTCCATCTTCTCGACGACCGCCTCCCACTTGACGTGCTCGTAGCCGGGATGCGTGATCCAGCCGCGCGACACCCGGCCGACCACGAACGGCCCGTCGAGCTTTACGCGGAACCATGCGCCGAACTCGCGATGGTCGGTGAGCGCGCGCCAGACGCGCCCGACCGGGGCTCTGAGCTCGATGCGCTTTTCGATGCGCTGTGGCAGTTCCTCGATGCGCTGCGCCATGTTCGCTGCCTCCGCTATATGCAATCTATAAGTTGCATATTAGCACGGCGATTCGTGACAGGCAACCAATTTGTTGCGCGTTCCGGGGGCGCAGCGTCAGCACAGGTGGGGGGTGCGGCTTTACAGCCGCGGCGCGCTAAGGTAGGAACCTCGCGGGAGCGGATGGGCCCACCCATCGACGGGCGTGCCTGCCTCGACCTGAAAGGAGCCTTCGAGTCCATGGGCCCGCAAAGTTCGGCCGCCGCCCCCGTGGTGGCAATCGTGGGCGCGACGGGCGCGGTCGGCATCGAGCTGATCCGCTGCCTCGAGACGCGGCGCTTTCCGCTCGCGGAGCTGCGGCTCTACGCCTCGGCGCGCTCGGCGGGCAAGTCGCTCGCGTACCGCGGCCAGCCGCTCGCGGTTCGTGAGCTCGATGAGGACAGCTTCAGCGGCGTGAACCTCGCGCTGTTCTCGGCCGGCAGCGGAGTCGCGAAGCGCTTCGCCCCGCTCGCGGTGCGCGCGGGCGCGACGGTCATCGACAACTCCTCGGCGTTTCGCATGGACCCCGCGGTACCGCTGGTCGTGCCGGAGATCAACCGCGAAGCGCTGCGCGGACACCGCGGCATCATCGCCAATCCCAACTGCACCGCCGTCATCTCGATCACGCCGCTCTGGCCGATCCACCGCGTGAACCGCATCCGGCGGCTGATGGTCGCCACCTACCAGGCGGCCTCGGGCGCCGGCGCGGCCGCGATGCACGAGCTGCTCGAATCGACCCGTGCCTACCTCGAGGGACGCGCGTTCGAGCCGAAGGTTCTGCCGCACCGCTACGCTTTCAACATCTTCAGCCACAACACCCGCATCGACCCGGTGACCGGCTATAACGAGGAGGAGACCAAGGTCGCGCAGGAGACGCGCAAGATCTTCGGCGACAGCGAGCTGCGCATATCGGCGACCTGCGTGCGCGTGCCGGTGCTGCGCGCGCACTCGGTGGCGGTCACCTTCGAGTGCGAGCGGCCGATCGCAGCCGGCGAGGTGCGAGCGCTCGTCGTTACGGCCCCCGGCGTCACCCTGGTGGACGATGCCGAGCGCAACCACTTCCCGATGCCGCAGGATGCCTCGGGGCAGGATGCCATTCTGGTGGGCCGCATCCGCCAGGACCTCAGCGACCCCAGCGGCCGCTCGATCGCGCTGTTCGTCGCGGGCGATCAGCTGCTGAAGGGTGCGGCGCTCAACGCGGTGCAGATCGCCGAGGCTTTGTGAAGGGCACGAGCGCCGGCACCTGCTCGCGATAGCGCGCGTACCGCTCGCCGAAAGTCTCGCGCATGACCCGCTCCTCGATGCGCGACTTCACGGTCAGCGAAATGGCGATGATCACGAGGCCGACGGCCGCGCGCACCGTGTCCGAGATGACGCTGCTGCCGAGCACGGCGGCGATGAGTCCTGTGTAGATCGGATGGCGCACGTAGGCGTAGGGTCCGCTGCGGATCAGCTCGTGGCCCTCCTTGACGGTGACGACCCCACTCCAGTTGCGCCCGAGGTGCACGCGCGCCCAGACCGCAAAGGCGAGGCCCGCCGCCACGAGCGCGAGGCCGATCCGCGGCGGCACCGGCGAGTGCGGCCAGAGCCGCATGGCGAGCCACCAGGGCCAGGCCAACCAGCGGGCGCCGATCAGCACGCCGCCGACGATGAGCGCCAGCACGTACGCAAGGCGCGCGGACAGCGCTTCGCGCCGCACGGTTCGCTTGGTTCCCAGCGCCGCGCTCAGCCAGTAGAGCGCCCAGGCGCCCCACAGCAGGCCGAGTGCAAGCTGGTAGAGGACGCCCGCGTGATGCATGCCGTGATTTCTCCCTACAACAGGTCCCTGAGACGGTAGTAGAGCATGGCCAGCACCAGCGCGGGGCGGCGCAGCGCTGCGCCGCCGGGGAAGTTGCGGTGCGGAATGCGCGCGAACACATCGAAGCGCTCGGCGGTGCCGGCAATCGCCTCGGCGATGAGCTTGCCGGCGATGCCGGTGAGCGCGATGCCGTGGCCGGAGAAGCCCTGCAGGAAATAGACGTCGGGCGCCAGCCGCCCGAAATGCGGCGCGCGATTCAGCGTAATGTCGACCTCGCCCCCCCAGGCGTAGTCGATGCGCACGTCGCGCAGCTGCGGAAAGACCCCGAGCATGCGCGCGCGTGTCGCGGCGGGCGCATCGAAGGAGCGCAGCCCCGAGTAGTTCACGCGCCCGCCGAACAGCAGGCGCTGATCAGCGGAGCGGCGGAAGTAGTCGAGCACCCAGTTCATGTCGGACACGGCGGCGTTGTTCGCGACCAGCCCGCGTGCGCGTGTCTCGCCGAGCGGCTCGGTCGCCACGATGTAGGTGGCGACCGCCATGATCTTCGCGGCGAGCGCGGGCGCCGTGTCGCCCAGATACACGTTGCCGCAGAGCACCAGGTGCCGCGCGCGTAGCTCGCCGCGGGCGGCCCGCACGCGCACCCCGCAGGTCCCGTCCGCCCCGAAGCTCAGCGCGCGGCTGTCCTCGAAGATGCGCACGCCGAGACTTTCGGCCGCCGCGGCCAGTCCCAGGGTGTAGTTGAGCGGGTGCAGGTGGCCGCTGTTGCCGTCGTAGAGCGCGCCGCGGTAGCGCTCCGTGGCGAGCAGCGCGCCCAGCTCTTCCCGCGGCACGTAGCGCACGCTCGAATAGCCGTAGGCTCCACGCAGCTCGGCGAGCTCCGCGTGCAGCTCGCGCTCGTGCCGCTCCTTGACCGCCGCGAGCAGGTGGCCGCCCACCCAGTCGCAGTCGATCGCGAAGCGGCGGATCAGCTCGCGCATGAGCGCGAGCCCCTCGACGGAGACGTCCCATACGGCGCGCGCCCCGGCCGCACCGATCAGGCGGGCGAGCTTCCCCTGACCTGCGGCGACGCCGAAGATGGCCTGCGCGCCGCTGCGGCCCGAGGCGCCCCAGCCGATGCGGTGCT
>JASHTN010000371.1 GCA_030040525.1 Gammaproteobacteria bacterium
CGCGCGCGTCGGCGCGAGCGCCGCCGCCACGGACAGAAACAGGCTCCCGGGCAGGTCGCGGCGACGCATATCAAACCTCCTGCAATAGCCTTCAGCGCTGCGCGCCGCCCGGCAGCGAGGCGCCGGCGCCGCCACCGCCGCCCGCGCCGGCGATCACCGCGGCCACGACGAGCGGCGCCAGGGCGGCCAGCGTGATCCAGGGGGCACGGGTCGGGTAGACAGCCGTCAACACCGCGCAGGGCAGCAGCCACAGCACGTTGATGGCGGTCGCCGTCAGTGTGACGCGCCGGTGGCTGCCCCAGCGTTCCGCGAGCAGCTGATAGGCGTGGCTGCGATGCGCCTGATAGATGCGCTCGCCGCGCGCCATGCGGCGGAACAGCGTCACGGTCGCATCGACGAAAAAAAGCCCGCCGAGCACCAGCCAGGTCCATAGCGCGGTGGGGTTGATGCGCGCCGCCGCCAGCGCCAGCACCGCAAGCACGTAGCCGAGGTAGCCGCTACCGACGTCACCGAGGAAGATCTTCGCGGGCGGCCAGTTCCATGTCAGGAAGCCGAGACACGCGGCGCCCAACACCAGCCCTCCGAAGGTAGCTTCCGCGGCGCCTCCCGCGAGCCCGCTGAGGGCTGCGCCGCCGAGACCGACGAACGCCGCCTCCGATGCGGCAATGCCGTCTATGCCGTCCATGAAGTTGAAGAGATTCAGCGCCCACACGAGGCCGAGCGCACCCAGGACGTAGCCGACCCAAACCGGGGCGAACACCACCCCGAGGAGATCCAGGGGCGGCAGCCCGCCCAGGCACAGGAGCGCCCACAGCGCCGCGGCGAAATGCACACCGAGCCGCACGGCAGCTGACAGCGAGCGACGGTCGTCGACAAAGCCCACCAGCGCTACGACCAGGCCGCCGCCGGTCAGCGCCGCGAGCACGTCCCAGCGGAACAACCCGTACAGCGCGAGCAGCAGCAGGCATATGGTCGTCACGACTACGATCGCCAGCCCGCCGCCGCGCGGCGTCGGCACCTGGTGCGAGCTGCGCGGATTCGGAACGTCGAGCACACCCTGGCCGGCCGCCATGCGGCGCACCAGGCCCGTCAGCGCCGCGGCGACCAGCGCGCACACAACCAGCAGCGTCCCCGGGAGTGTCGGGATTGGAGACCTCACTGCCTCGTCTGCCCCTCGGTCCGGTACCAATTCACCGTGCGCGACAGCGCCTCGTCCATCGACAGCAGCGGCGACCAGCCGAGCGCCGCACGTGTCGGCGCAATATCCACCGTGAGGGAGTCGCAGAGGCGGCGTATCTCCGCGCCCCTGCCCAGGAGGGCGCCCGCCAGGTACAACAAGGACGGTGGCACCGGCAGCAGGCGGACGCGCCGGTGCAGTGCGCCGGCGATGCGGTGCACCAGCTCGGGCGTGGAGACATCCTCACCGTCCGACACCATCCAGGTGCGGTTGGCGGCCGCCGGGTGCTCGAGAGTACGGATCACGAGATCGCACAGCGTCCAGACGCTCACCAGGCTACGTCGATTACGCACCGCGCCGAGCGGCAGCGGTCGCTCGCTGTCAACCCAGTGCAGCAGACGCAGGAAATTCGCCCGCACTCCCGGGCCATACACCAGCGGTGACCGGATGATCGCGGGCTGCATGCCGTGGCCCGAGACCGCCTGCCGGAGCAGTTGCTCGGCCTGCCATTTGGATGCCCCGTAGGCATCGCGCGGCTGCGGCGCATCGTCTGCCGTGCAGGGGTGCGCACCGTCGTCCGCGCCGTTGACCTTCACGCTGCTGAGATAAACGAAGCGGCGAACATCATGAGTGGCCGCCTGCTGCGCCAGGCGCTGCGTGCCGCGCACGTTGGTCTCGAGGTAGCCGGCCGCGGCTGCGCGCGCAGCCTGCATATCGTGTACTCGCGCTGCCAGATGCACCACCAGCTCGACACCCTCGAGGGCTGCAGGCCATTCGGTTCGTGCACCGATCTCCCCGACCACCACCTGCTCGCTCGCTCCTGCCGGAGTCGGTCCGGCGGCGCGCACGGCGGCGCGCACCCGGTAGCCGGCCTGTTGCAGCATCGGACAGAGCGCGCGGCCCACGAACCCCCCGGCGCCGGTGACCAGCACTCGCTTCATCGGCGACTGGGGCACGCAGCGGCATTCATCAGATCAGGACCTCGTCGGCCAGTTCCGGCAGGGAATGTAGTGCTTTGCGTCCGTCCAGGCTGACCATCAGCCGCACACGGATTATAGGAGGCCCCCGAGCCTCCGCGGGAGCTTGCGTCACAGAGGAGTGTTTGTCCGGACGAGAAACGTCAGGAGCGCTGATCGGCGCGGCGGTCCGGTAGCCGCTTGGTGTGCGAGATCCGGTCGGAATCCTCACGCGCCCGCGCCCGCCAGTGCTCGCGCGTCTGTCCCCACATCCAAACCTGGGTGCTGGCCGGGGGCGGCAGCACGACCATACGCTGGCGCGTCGATCCGAGCCGCTGCGCCAGCGCGGCCGAGCGTACATTGGCCTCGGGAATGCAGTGGATCACGCTCTGCCAGCCGAGCACATCGAAGGCCCAGTCGATCGCGGCCACCGATGCCTCGTACGCGTACCCCTGCCCCTCGAACTCGCGCAGGATTCCCCAGCCGACCTCATCGCCCGGCCAGCCCTCCGGCCGCCAGGGACCCACGCGGCCGAGCCAGCGTCCGCTCTCGCGATGAATCAGGGAGAACATGCCGAAGCCGCATAACGACCAGCAACCCGCCATGGTCGCGAGAGTCCGCCAGGCCGCCTCCCGGGGCTGCGGCCCGTCCATGTGGCGCATGCTGACGGGATCCGCGTAGAAGGTGGCCCAGCCCTCGAAGTCCTCAGCGCGCGGCACTCGCAGGATCAGCCGCGCGGTCTCCAGAACCGGAGCCGTGGTGGTGTACGCGACCTCCTCAGGAGCTCTCGTCACTGCAAGCACCCCTCACGCGATGATTCCACGGTCGCAGCGTCCGTGCCGCCGCAGCCTGACGGCGGAAACGACTGCGCGGGTCGAGGCACACGCCTCCCTACAAATGGTCACAATTGGCTCAGCTTCCCCTGTTCCGGGCCGGGTCAGTCCCCACCGGGAGTCTAGCTGTTGTTCGGACTTTATGGTGCTCGAAAAGCGTCAAGATGTCTCGGGCCAGGCCGTTCACGATCACGGAGCGGGCGTACTTGGCCGTAAACGAGGCGCGCGGCCGCTCCGTCAGCTGCAGGGATTCGAACGCCCGCACGCCCTCCGCCACGCTGCAGGGGGCGAAGACGGCCGCGTTCTCGATCTCGGCGCGCACGAACTCGGCAGCATACCCGGCTACGCCCGCGAGCACCGGCTTGCCGAGCGCCGCGTACTCGAACAGCTTCGACGGCAGCACCCGCTCGAACGCCCGATGCGCGCCGAGATGCAGAAAGAGCACGTCGGCGGCACGGTACGCCTGCAGCAGCGCGGCGCGCGACATCGGCGGACGCAGCTCGACGCTGTCGACCCCGGCGGCCACCAGGGCGGCCTGCAAGGCCTTGCGCCGGCCGCCGTCGCCGATCACGACGAAGCGGGCACGCTCGCGCAGTGCCCGAGCCAGGCTGGGCAATATGTCATGTAATCCCTGCCCTTCGCCGATGTTGCCGGCGTAGAGAATCACCGCCCGCGGGTCGCGCGGGTCGCGCGCGGGCGGGGCCGCCGGCGGCGCGAGAAACTCGGCGTCGATGCCGTGCGTGAACCACGCGAGCGGCCGATCGGCGTAACGCTCACGAAAGTAGCCCTCGAAGCCCCGCGACACGAGGTTGACGCGATCGGCGCGGGCGACGGTCCAGCGCTCGAGCAGCGCGAAACAGCGGGCGGTCGACCAGGCAAGCGGCGCGGGCAACACATCGCCGATGGTGTCCACGAACAGGTCGCGTATGTCGAGGTACAGCGCCGCGCGCTTGCGACGCGCGATCCAGGCACCGAGCGCCGCCGTCATGAGCCGCGAGGAAGTCGCGAACACCAGGTCGTAGCTGCGCGGCGCCACGACCTCGAGAGCCCGGCGGGCAAACTCTGCGAAGGCGCGTGACTGGCCGGCCATGTCGCTGCGGTGAGGTGGCAGGGGGATGCGCCGGACCTCGAGCCCGTCGCTGGTCTCGCACTCCGCAGCGTCGCGCGCGAACGTCTGGTAGCGGTTTGGCCGCGTCGTGATCACGTCGATCTGCGTACCGCGCGGCGCCTGCTCGCGCAGCGCCGCGACCAACGGCGTCGCACGGAACGAACCGGCGCACAGGTCCGGCGCGTAGTAGAAGGTGAGCACCAGGATTCTGCCGCTCATACTGGCCAGTTCACCTGCGTCGTGAGCGCCGGGCCCGAGAAGCGGGCGACCAGGCACAGGTTGGGTGTCGCGACTCCGAAGCGCGGGTGCCAGGTGGCGCTCTCCACCGCGACGCTCGCCGCCCCCGCGAACGACACACGGGCGATTTCGCGCGTCGCCAGCGTGAGCGCGACGTCATCCGCCGCGGGACGCGCGGCGAGCAGCGGATGCAGGTAGAGGCGCGCCTCGGCCATGGCGAATCGGCCGCTGATGGAATCGTCGATGCACAGCGAGCCGGGGGCGAGCCTCCAGCGCCGCAAGTGCTCGTTTCTACCCGCGAGGCGGCGGTAGCCGTCGTGGCTGCTCTCGATGCAGACTGTGCCGGCGGTAGCGCCCGAGCGGTGCAGCGTGGCGCACGCGCGCCGCGCCACGCGAAAGCCCGACCACACCTCGCTCGAATCCAGACCGTCAAGGGTCACCGTATTGTGCGCGCGGGTCCCGCGCTGCCGCTGCCGCTCGGCGTCGGCGCCGTATTGCGAGGTGCCCGAGTTCACCAGCACGCGCTGCCGCCCGAGACTCAGCTCGAAGCTGAGCGTGTCGGCGTGCGCGTGAGCTGGCAGATAGTCGGGCCCGATCGGCCCGCAGTCGCATATGAGGCATGCCTCGCCGGACACGGCGCGCACGTAGCCGCTCGCGGCGAGCACCGCCACCGGTGTCGCCGGCGGTTCGGCCGGCGCAAGCTCCAGGCGCTGGGCGTAGTCCTCCAGGCTGCGCGCAGTCGGCGCCACGTCCAAGGCCGTGTCATTGAAGAACGCCGGATCGCCGTCAGGATGGGACATCGCTGCAAGCCAGCAACGCATCCGCGCGATCAGTGCCGGCCAGTGATCCGGCACCGCTCGCCCGAACGCCCGCAGAACGTTGCACAGGTCGAGCAGGTCCTCGAGCACCAGCGCGTGGTACATGGGGCTGAGCTCGAAGTGTGCGCCGTCGGCGAGCACCTGCTCGCGCAGCTGGCTCTCAAGAAGCGCCATGCCGCGCCGGTACCAGAGTTCCGCCTGCTCGCCCTCGAAATACACGCCCGCGTAGACGAGCGCCTTCGCATTGGCCAGCAGATGATTGCCGAGGAGGTGGTGCTCCAGGCGGCGCAGTAGCCAGCGTGCCTGCACGGCAAGGCTGGCCAGGCACGCGGGCGACAGCACCTGTCCGCTGAGCGCCCATTTGACCCAGTTCACGATCCGCCGCGAGAGCGGATAGGAATCCCAGCCCGGGCCGTGCGCCGGCGGATTCTCCGTGACCCACCTCGACAGCAGCTGCCGGTGCCACGCCGCGCGCGCGCGCGCATCGCGCGCGTTCAGGTCGTCGAAGTAGTGCAGGTGGTAGATCCACAGCGCCGCTGCGTCGCGCGGCTGCCAGTCGGCCGCCGCCCGGCAGCGGCGCTCCTCGTTGAGCAGGCAGAAAGTGTCGGGCCCAAAGAGCGACGGCTCGCCCGCGACGGGCGCGACGTACTGACCGCGCAGCCCGCGCACCCGCGGCGCTGGCCGCAGGTCGGGGCGGGGTTGCGGCAGCACCTGCCGCAGTCGAGCGGCGATCTGGATCGGCCGCAGGTGTCGGACCGTATGATAGTAGCGCATCAGCGTCGTCACGCTCTCGCCCGTTCACCTAACTCGACCACGACACGCGACACCTCGAGCAGCTCCTCGAGAGCAATCGGTGCCGGTGCGCCGGCGCGCACCGCGCCGACGAATGCGGCCACGCAGGCCCGCTGCCCCTTGTCCTGCCGCCACGTGCCCATGCGCGTAAACCTCGGCCAGCCGTAGCCGCGCAGGCGGCGGTAGTTGTCCAGCTGCAGGATGCGCCCGGCGCAGAACACCTCGACGCGCTCCTTCGGATAGCGGCGGTGACCGTTGGCGAGGTAGTGGATCGCACCCCACGAGCCGTCGGCAAAGCCGAGCGTGATCGAGAAGTCGTCCGCGCGGCGCGCATTGCCGCGCCCGAGAACACGCACCCCCGCATCGACGATCGGCTCGCCGACGAGAAAGCGCGCCAGATCCACGAAGTGGCAAGCCTCGCCCACCAGGCGTCCGCCGCCGGTTTGTGGATCGTGCAGCCAGTGATCCTCGGGAATCGCCCCCGCATTCACCGTGATGACGATGCTCTTCGGCTCGCGCACCGCCTCGAGCAGCGTCTTCATGCGCGCCACGTGCGGCGCAAAGCGGCGGTTGAAGCCCACCATCAGCAGGCGCCGTGCGGCGCCGCGTGGCGCGGTGGCCGCCGCCGCCAGGGCGTCGATCTCCGGCTGCGTCAGCGCCAGAGGCTTCTCGACAAACACGTGCCTGCCGGCCGCGAGCGCGAGCAGTGCGAGGCTCGCATGACTGTCGTGCCGCGTGGCGATCACGACGATGCTGGCGTCGCTCGCAGCGATCATGGCCTGCGGATCGCTCCCGGCGACGGCACAGCCGAACTTGCGGGCGCAGTGCGCGGCCGAGAGCCCGCCGCGGCTCGCGATCCCGGCGAGGCGCACTCCGCTGGCGGCGAATGCGGGCAGCAGTACACGCCCGGCATAGTTACCCGCACCGACGAACACTGCCGCGGGTTCGGCGCTGCTGCGGGCCGGCGCCGCGGCTGCCTCGTCCACCACGACGGTCGAGTCGCGCCGCGCTGCGGCGGAGAGCAGCGGATACTCGAGCAAAATGCCCAGCGAAGCCTCGCTCGCCGATGCCAGCAGCTCGTAAGCCGCCGGCGCGGACGCGAACTCGAAGCGATGGCTGATCAGCGGCCCGACCCCCAGCCGGCCGAGTGACAGCATGTCGAGCACCGCCGCGAGGTTGCGCTGCTCCGTCCAGCGAACGAAGCCGAGAGGGTAATCCCTGCCGCCCTGCTCATAGTCCGGGTCGTAGCGTCCGGGGCCGTAGGAGCAGGACACCTGAAACGTGAGCTCCTTGCGGTAGAAGTCGTCGCGGTTCAGCTCCAGTCCCGTGACGCCCACCAGCACCAAGCGACCGCGCTTGCGGCACATGCGCGCTCCCAGGGCGAGCGGCTCGCTGCTGCCCGTCGCGGCCGCGAGCAGCACGCCGTCCACGCCGCGGCCTTCCGAGAACGCCGCAGCGGTGCGTTCGACGTCGTCCGAGTAGTCGACCGCGATGATGTCCGCGCCGAAGCCGCGCGCCGTCTCGACTTTGCGCCGGTCCGGGTCGATGCCGAGCACGCGGCAGCCGGCTGCCCGCAGCAGCTGCACCGCAAGCTGTCCGACGAGCCCAAGACCGATCACGACGAAGCGCTCGCCGAGGGCCGGCTCTGCCAGCCGCATGCCTTGCAGCGCGACCGCACCCAGCACCGTGAAGGCCGCAGCGTCGTCGGACACATTGTCCGGCACGCGGGCGCACAGGTTGCGCGGCGCACTGACGATCTGCGCATGCGCCCCGTTCGAGACCACACGATCCCCAACCGCGAAACCGCTGACCCCGGGGCCGACCTCGAGTACCACGCCGACGTTGCAGTAGCCGAGCGGCACCGGTTCCTCGAGCCTGCTGCGCACCGCGCCGAGCGTGGCCACGATGCCGTCGGTGCGCGCCTTATCGATGACCTGCGCGACCTTCTCCGGCTGCTGGCGCGCCTTCTGCAGCAGGCTGCCGCGGCCGAACTCGACCAGCATGCGCTCGGTGCCTGCGGAGATCAGCGAGCGACGCGTTTCGATCAGCAGCGCACCGTGCGCTGCCGCCGGTGCCGGCACCTCGCGCACGACCGTATGTCCGCTCGACAGTTCCTGTAGTACCTGCAGCATTCATTCACCGCTGGCGAGCCGACCTTGCGGGGCGCAGCGCCGCGCCACCTGCGCGAGGAATCCGAAGGTCTCGCTGGCACAACGCTCCCAGGAATAGCCTTGCGCTCGCGCAAAGGAGTCGCGCGCCACGGTCGCGCGCAGCTCCGCAGACTCGATGAGCGTGCGCACCGCCCTGGCGATATCGTCCGGGTCCTCCGGATCGAAGTACAGTCCCGTCGAGCCCAGCACCTCGGGCATCGGACCGCGATTCGAGCAGGCGATCGGCAGTCCGGAAGTCATGCCCTCGAGGAGGATGTTGGGCATGTTCTCGCAGCTCGAGGCGAACAGGCAAAGATCCGCCGCGGCATAGAATGCCGGCAGCTCGGCATGCTCCACCGCACCGTGATAGCGGATGCACTCTGCCACCGGACCGAGACGCGCCAGCGTCCGGCGCAGCCGCGCGAGCGCCGGCGGATACGCCGGTCCCACCAGATCGAGGGTTACCGGCATACCCGCAGCACGCAGGCGCGCCACGGCCTCGGCGACGTGCCACTGGTGCTTATAGACGTTCACGATCGATACATAAAGGATACGAAACGGCCGCTGCGCGCCGTACGCAGCGGCCGGCAGCTGCTCGCGTGGCGGGCGGGCAAAGCGCGCGTCCACTCCGTGCGGGATGATGGTCGTCATCGCGGGAAGCGCCTTCACGACCGCCGCAATAACCTCGCGCGCGTAGCGCGTCAGAAAGATCAACCCGTCAGCACGGCGAAATGAGTCGCTTTGCAGGCGGCGCAACAGCCGCAGCCGCAGCGCCGCCGCCGACCAGCCGTGGCGGCGCAGCTCCTGCGGCTCGAACGGCTGCATGTTGCGGCTCATGGTGACAAACGGGCGAAAGCTCCCGAGGTATGAGCCTCCGGGTGCGAACAGGATATTGCAACCCGCCGCCCGCGCCGCCGCGGCCACGCCGCGCCGCTGCCAGAGCGCGCGGCGCACCCACGTCGTGCCGGGACCGGGAGCGTGCGGGTTCGAACTCACCAGCCACGCGCGCTCGGGAAGGCTCCGCAGCGTCCCGGCCCCCGCCCAGACGATGACCTGCGAGAAGCCATGGCGCTCGGGCTGGGCCGCGCGCAGCAGCTCTGCCAGATGGGTGATGCCGCCCCCGGCGCGCAGGTTGGACGCTTCAATGCCGAGTCGCATGAGACTCGGTCCCCCGCGCGGTCAGATGTCCGGCCTTCAGTACCTGCGGGTCCTCGAGGCCGGACTTCTCGAGCCAGCGCCTCACGGTCGCCGCGGTCTGCGGCTTGTCGTACTGCGGCGCCAGCCAGTCGAACGTATCGAGCAGCGCCCATTCCCGTAATTGCGACGGCGACAGCGGCAGTGTCCCTTCGTGGTTGGCAACCGGGACGACCCGGCGCAGCGTGCGCCCGATGAACGGCACGCGGCTCATGGCACGGCTGAGCGGCAGCAGCCGGGGAACGAGCCGCTCACACAAGGCAAACAGTTGCGCCTTGGGCATGCGGCGCGTGAACGGTCGCAGCCAGTACTTGGGCAGCAGCGTGCTCTTCCAGGAGAGCTCGTAGAAATCCACGCACAGGCGGCCGCCCGGCGCCAGCAGCGGCGGCAGCGCGGCGAATGCCCGGGCGACGTCCGGCGTGTGCTGCAGCACGCCGAGCGAGTAAACGAACGCGAAGCTGCGCGGCGCGAAGGGCAAGGCATAGATATCGCCCTGTACGACGTGCAGCCTGGGCCGCTCACCCAGGTTCTGCAGGCAGGCATCGACCGCGCTCGAATAGTCGAGCGCAACCACCTTGGCGCCTGCATCGAGCGCCACCTCGGCAAAGCGTCCGGCTCCGCAGCCCGCATCGAGCACCCAGGCGTCGTTCAGCTCGACGCTGCGCCACGCCGTCGTCTTCCAGAACCGCTCGGCCGAGATGGGACGGCCCGAGAAGCTGTCCAGCTGGGTCTGCCGAAAGCGCTGCCATTGCATCCCGAAGCTGTCGGCGTAATTGGACTCCGGCACGAATCGCGGGATGAATTCCCGCACGGGATAGCGTCGCGCCCCGTCCTCGGACACGAGCGTGCCGTGACGCATGCGCCCGCGATCCATCACCGCTTCTGCAACTCGCAGGCGCTGCCCGGAGTGGGGGCAGCGCAGAACTTCCAGCAGCTCCGGTCGCACGCCCTGGGTCCTCACAGCGAGGCGCGATATTCGCGCCGCCACAGCTCCAGCATGACCAGGGCGAACAGTCGTTCGGTGTTGCTGCGGCCGCGCGCCTGGCCGCCGAGCAGTGTGCGCAGCGTCGTTGGCTCGAACAGCGAGCCTGGTGGGCCGAGCAGCACCTCGCGGAAGAACCCCGACCATGCAGTCCCTTCGAGCCAGCGAGCCAGCGGGATGCTGAAGCCCTGCTTCCGGTGTCTGTCAAACTGCACTGGCAGCACGCGCGCCGCCAGCTGCTTGAGCAGGACCTTGCGGCTGGCGGCAGTCGCTTTGAGCGACGAGGGCACGTCGCGGCAGGCGAATTCGACCAGCGTGCGGTCCAGCAGCGGCGCCCGCACCTCGAGCGAGCTCAGCATGCTGGCGCGGTCCACCTTGACGAGAATGTCCTCGGGAAGATAGTTCTCGAGGTCGAGCCGGCTGGCCCGTGCCAGCAGGTCGCCCCTGTCCGGCAGGCGCTGCGCGCGGATCTCCTCCGCCGGCACACTTGCGCCGCCGGCTGGCAGCAGCCGGCGGCGCATCGCGCGGTCGAAATAACAGGCGATCAGCGGCACGTCGCTCTCCAGATCCGCGGCGGCCGCGTGCACCCAGCTGCGCCCGCGCAAGCCGTCGGGCAGCACTTTGTATGCGGCCTGCGCCACGGGTCGGCGCAGCCCGCGTGGTATGTGGCCGACGCGGCCGCGCATCCACAGCAGGCGACTGTAGTGCCGATAGCCCCCGAACAGCTCGTCGCCACCGTCGCCGCCGAGGGCTACCTTGCAGTGGCTGCGCACCGCGCGGCAGATGAGATATGTGGGCACCATCGAGGAGTCCGCGATCGGCTCGTCGAATTGGCGCGCCAGCAGCGGCAGAATGTCCACCGCGGGCTGCTCCACCGTGAGCTCGGTGTGCTGCGTGCCGAAGTGCCGCGCAATCAGTCGAGCGTGCGGCGTTTCATCGTAGGCCGCGTCCGCAGGGAAGCACGCGGTGTAGGTGCGGATGCGGCCGGTGGCGCGGGCCGCCATTGCGGTGATCAGACTGGAGTCGGTCCCGCCGCTCAGCAGCACTCCGACCGGGACATCGGCAACCAGCTGGCGACGCACCGCCTCAGCCAGCAACGTCTCGAGCTCGTCGACGAGCCCAGCATGCTCGCGGGGTGCGTCGGAGAGCGGCTGGGGCGGCGCCCAGTAGCGCCACACGCGCAATGTTCCCGCGCGTGCATCGAACAGCAGCGCGTGGGCGGGAGGCAGCTTGCGGCAGCCCTCGAGCAGGCACAACTGGCCGGGCGCGAATCCCATGTACAGGTAGCAATCGAGCGCGGTCGGGTCGATGCGCCGCGGCAGGCTCGGATCCGCCATCAGCCCTTTGAGCTCCGATGCAAAGCTCAGTGTGTCGCCGCCCGCTCGATAGTACAGGGGCTTCTCGCCGACGCGGTCGCGCGCCATCAGCAGCCGCCCTTCCGCCTCGTCGTACAGGGCAAAGGCAAACATCCCTTCGAGCCGCACCACGCACTCCGTGTCCCATTCGAGGTAGGCGGCGAGGATCACTTCCGTATCGCTGTGCGAGCGGAATGCCCGGCCGCGGGCCTCGAGCTCCGCGCGCAGCTCCCGGTAGTTGTAGATCTCGCCGTTGTGCACGACGCAGATGCGCCCGGTCGCGTCGCTCATCGGCTGCGAACCCGTGGCGCCGAGATCGATGATCGACAGCCGGCGATGGACGAATGCAGCCCTGCCGTCCGCGGAACGCCAGCCGCCGGCCGCGTCCGGGCCGCGATGCGCGAGCGCCGCTGCGGCGCGCTCCAGCCACTCGCTGCCGTCGAAGCCGCGGCGCGCGACGCTGCCGGCTATGCCGCACATGCCGCGGCGCCGCCCTGCCGGGCAACGCCGACCCTCCGGTCGGCCTCGTAGGCCTTGTTGAGGAGAAAGTAGAAGATCAGCGCACCGTAGGTCAGCTTGGTCGTCTCGTGAAAGCAGCCGAACACGCCGAGCGCGATCAAACCGGCGGTCACGCCGATGTCGACGCGCAGGTAATAGCGCAGCAGCTTGACCCAAAAGAGCAGATAGATGACGAGGCCGATCACTCCGGTTCGCAGCAGCACGTCCCAGTACTGCCCGTGAGCCGAGCCCTCGCCGGCGATCACCAGGTAGGCGCCCGCGAATCCGGTTCCCGTGAACGGGTTGTACTCGATGGTCTTGATAATCTGCGAGTAAAGGTCCAGCCGGTCCCCTTCCCCCTCGCTGCTCTTGAAGTCCTGCGGGTTGGTCTCCGCCGTGTTGACCATGTCATCGTAGATCCTGGCGACGGCGTCGGACACCTCCTGATCGAGGAGGGCATAGGAGATCGCGACCATGGCCAGCAGCACGCCCGCGAGCACCACGATTATCTGCCGCGTGCGCATCGCGCCGGTGGCGGCACGCCCGAAGCCGGAAAGCCACATGAAGCCGTAAGCCACCAGCCCCACTGCGGTCCCCAGCCAGGCGGCGCGCGTGAAGGTGAGAAAGATGCATCCCAGTATCACCAGGTTGGCTGCGGGCCATATGAGGCTGCGACCCCAGCTGCGCAGCGACACGAAGAACGCAAACACCAGCACCACGGCATAGCGTTGCGGCCAGTCGGTGATGAAGTCGCGCATGCCGCCCTTGACCGCGTAGATGTCGGTGAGCGAGAAGCCGCCGAAACTGAACATGTAGAAGGCGGTCAACGAGTACGCTACCGCACAAAGCACCGTCGCAACCAGCAGCTCCTCCAGCCGTATGCTCAGACGCACGAACAGCAGCGACACACCGATCAGCCACAGTGTGAAGCTGATGAACTGGCGCGCCAGGAACACCGCATCGAGGTGCGAGAACATCACTATACCGATGAGCAGCGCGACGATCATGAAGGCGATGTAGGCGGTGGCGTGGTAGTTGCGCCGGTAGCCCCGCGGGGAGATCAGCAACAGTGCGAACAGGTAGTTGGCGCTCACGCCGTCGTCGAACAGCATCAGCGATATGGGCGCGAGCAGCAGCGCGCACAGCAGCACGTATCTGATGCGTACCTGGCTCTGCTCGGTGCGTGCCGCGCCCGTAAATGCCAGATCCAGTGTCTGCATGCCCTGCTCCATACGCTAGCGGCCCCGCGCCCTGACGCAGCGGGCGATGATCTCGCCGGACAATAGTCCGGGGAAACGCCGGCGCAGTCCGCGTATCCAGCCGAAGCGCTCGCCCCAGCCGGTCCACTCGACGGGCAGCCAGCCGCAATCCTCGAGCAGCGTGGCAAAGGCGCGCTGGGTGAAGGCATGAAGATGCATCCCGTCCCAGCCGGCCTCGCGCCAGTTCCTTACCGGCTCGTCGGTGCCGGTGCGCGGCAGCTCGCCGCGCAGCAACGCAATGCGGTGCTTGATATACGCATAATTCGGAACCGAGCACACCAGTGTCGCCCCATCCTTCGCGATGCGAAACAGCTCATCGAGCACGACGTATGGATCGAGCACGTGCTCGATCGTGGCGACGCTGATGATGAGATCGATGCTCCGATCCGGTATCTCGGGCAGGCGGTCGGCGCGGGGTCGCAGCAGCGCGATCTTCTCTGACACCGATGCAGGACACTGTGCCAGCGAGCGCTGCACGTTGCCGAGCACGGTCTCGCTGATGTCGACTCCAAGGACGCGATCGAAGCGCTCTTCCCGAGCCAGATGCAGCAGCAACGAGCCGGCGCCGCACCCATATTCGAGAACTGCGCCGCCCCCCGCGGCCAGCAGCGGGTAGACGACGGCGTCCCGTCCCACGAGACCGGCGTCGGCAGACCAGAATCTGTGCGCCGTGCGCTCGTAGTACGCCTTGAGATGATCTGCCGTGTCCGCGCTCAAGAGCCCGCCTGCCTGATCTGCCACAGCCCGCTGTCGTGACGAATGAAAGCATAGAAGACGGTTGCGCACGCCAGCATGTAGCCGGCCTCGGGAAGAAGCGGCGTCAGGCGGCGGGCCAGCACCAGCCCGAGCAGCAGCATTGCGAGCCCGACTCCAATGCCCGACGTGCTGACCTGCACCGGCCAATGCCGCCGCGCTTCCCACACGATCGCCGCTGCGCGCAGGACCATGTGCGCAAAAAATCCCAGGTAGACTCCGATCCCCCCGAGCGTCCACATGAGCAGCAGCAGTGCGCCGATTCCCAGCAGGCTGGTAACCAGCGTGATCTTGAGCACTGCCCGACCCATGCCGTGGGCCAAAAAGTGGTTCTGGCAGTGCCACCACGGAACGAGGATCACATAAGCGGAAAACAACAGCGCCAGCTCCAATGTCATGTGCTGATAGTCGCGCAGGTTGCCCCCCAGGATCGGGACCACACGCGGGTACGCGATGATGGCGAATCCCCCGCACAGGCCCAGCGCCGCCGCCAGGGCCCTGTAGAAGCTCCGGTTCCTGAGCTCGACGGCCGCGAACGGCTCGTCTTTGATCAGCTGATAGAACCTCGGACTCCACACCTGGTTCAGCGCGCCGGAAGCCAGCAACATCAGCGAGCACAAGGATAGCGCAAAGGTGAACCGCGCCACCTCGCGTCCCGGCAACAGGGTGTTTATCAGATAATTGGTCCCGTAGCCGCTCAGCCACCCGAGGAAGGCGACGAGTGCAAACGGCGCGGCGGCAATTACGATGCGCCGGACCGTAATGCCGTCGAGCGTCAGGCGCCAGGTACTGCCGCGCATCGTCCGCAGCGCCAGGCTTGCGCAGGTCGCGCCGATCGCCGCTCCGACGCAGAACCCTGGCACCGAGCGCGCCAGCAGGCTGCCGAGGAATCCTCCCAGCGAGCTGCCGAGGGCGGGAACGCAGCTGAGCAGCACCGAACGGCGATGATTCTCCCTCAGCCGCGCGATCTGCGCCTCAAATGATGCCAGCGCGAGAATCGCACCGCAGCCGACGATGCAAAGATAAGCGGTCAGCGTCGAAGCCTGTTGTTGAACCGCCAGGCGCCCGAAGAGCGCCGCACCGCAGCCGAGCAGCACCAGCGCCAGGAAGACCAGATTCGCGCTGGCGAACAACCTGGAGCGTTGCGTCGACCCGCTGTATTGCCGCAACTGCCCGACGGTAGCTTCCACGACTCCGGCCGAGGCCAGCGTGGCCAGGCCCTGCTGCAGGGCATACAAGAGACCGAACTGCGCGTACTGCTCGACGGTCAGCAATCGCGCCAGGTACATGAAGATCAGAAACCCGACGAGCTTTTGCAGTACGGCAGTCCCGCCGTACAGCGCCGAGTAGATTATGAGGCGGCGCATGTCTAGCGCCCCGCGGCAACCGCAGCCACTCGAGTCTGGCCGGAATCCGCGCCGCGGGCCTTGCGGAAGACATAGAAATAGGCAGACGGGCCGATCTTCTTGTACCACCTGTCTCGCCAGTAGTGATCGTTCAGACTCACCAGACAGGACACGGTCCGGTCGATCACGTAGAGCGTCCTGAGTGGGACCGCACCGCGTCGCAGTGGCCCGCGCAAAAAGATACGGTTGAGGGGCTCGAAGAGGATGGGCACGGGCGTCCTCACCGCACGCAGACCGCACCTTCGGGCGAATTCGACGAGTAGCCGGCGACCGATGCCGCGCTCATTCGGGGTGGCCGACCGGGGAAGTCGCCAGTCTCCCATGGAGGAGCAGGGCTCGCGAACCAGGAACGTTCCGCCGCTCGCCAGCACACGGCTCACTTCGCGCACCACCTTGCTGACGTTGGGAATGTGGTGCAGCACCGAGAACGCGCACACCAGCATCTGTGAGCCGCTGTCCAGTTCGATGTCGCCGGATGTCTGCGGCCGCAGGATAACCGCGTCCGGCCACTTCCTCGCCAGGGCCAGGCTGAAATTCTCGGAGGCTTCCAGGAAGTGCAGCCGCCAGTGCGGATTGCGCCGGGAGAACTCCGCGATTTCCACGCCCGAGCCCGGACCGATCACCAGAACCGATTTCGGTTCCGCCACCGCTGCATCCACCTGAACGAAGCCGAGCCTCTCGTTGACGAACCGCATATAGGCATACCACGGGTCGACCTCACTATTGGCGGCGTCGGCGCGGTAGAAGGCCTCCTTCTCCTGAGCGAACCAGATGGCCAGTTGGTCGGCGCCGAAGTCATCGCCCGCCAGGGCTCGGCCCGCTCGTATCTCGGCGGACACGTCCGCCGGCAGACTTGTCCCGACGCCCGAGATCGGGCCTGCCGGGGTCGCTGCCGGCCGTTTTTCGGTCACCGCGCGGTTGCACATCGCCCTACCCCGATGCCGCAAGCCGGCTGTGCGTTGCGCACAGCGCCTGCACGGCGGCGGCGACCCGCTCGGGCATGTCCTCGATCGGCATCGGCCCGGCATTTCG
>JASHTN010000372.1 GCA_030040525.1 Gammaproteobacteria bacterium
GGAAGAGCAGCCTGTTCGGCGACATGCATGCCTACGGCGAGGAAGGCGTGCGCTTTTACACTCGGCAAAAGTCCGTCATGCAGCGCTGGCCGGACGCCACCCCCAAGGGCGCTGAGTTCACCATGCCGACGTCGCAGTAGCCGCGCACTCTAGTAGACTGCGCCTCTTTCAGCCGCCGCCCGCGCCGCGCGCCCGGGCAGATCCAAGGAGACCCGACGATGCGAATTCCTTCCTGGCTGTGTGCCCCGGTGGCGCTGGCAGTGGCGCTGGGTGCCTCATTGGCGGCGCACGCCGACCCGCTCGGCTTCTACGTGGGCGCGGGCGTCGGCGAATCGACGGTGCAGTCCTCCGAGCTGCTGCCGCTGCAGGTGTACGAGCACCCCACGGGGTGGAAGGTGTTCGCCGGCTGGCGCCCGATCCAGATGTTGGGCGCTGAGCTCGAGTACGTCGACCTCGGCAGCAAGAGCAGTACCTACTACAACGGCGCGACCGGCAGCGACTACCAGCACGCCAGCGCCAGCGCCGTCGGTGCCTTCGCCGTCGGCTACCTGCCGCAGCCGATACCGTTCCTCGACTTCTACGGCAAGGTGGGCGTCGCGAGCCTGCATACCAACATCAGCAGTACCATCAACCCGAGCGGACAGGTGTTCACCGACGACACGAGCAATGCGCGCTTCGCCTACGGCGCAGGCGTAGAGGTGAAATTCGGTGCGCCGGCGCTGCGCCTGGAGTACCAGGGCTTCTCCACCTCGGGCGGCGACCAGAGTCTGTTCTCGCTGGACTTCGCCTGGAATTTCTGACGGCGCTGCCTGGCCGCCGCGGCCGTGCGGGCTAGACCGCCTTGTCGAGTCGCCGCGCGGCGGCGGTGAACTGTTGCTCCTCCGTGCTGCCGGCGAGCGCGGTGATCGAGGACGTGCCGGCGGTCACGGTCTGCGTCACCGCGTCGAAGTAGCCCGCGCCCACCTCGCGCTGGTGCTTGGTGGCGGAGTAGCCGGCACTCTCGGCGGCAAACTCCGCCTGTTGCAGCGCCACGTACGCCGTCATGTGCTGCGAGCGGTAGCCGCGCGCCAGCTCGAACATCGAGTAGTTGAGCGCGTGGAAGCCGGCGAGCGTGATGAACTGGAAGCGGTAGCCCATGGCCGAGAGCTCCCGCTGGAATCGCGCGATCGTCGCATCATCGAGCTTGCGCTTCCAGTTGAAGGACGGCGAGCAGTTGTAGGCGAGGAGCTTGCCGGGGAACTTCGCGTGGATGCCCTCGGCGAACTCCCTGGCCTCCTCGAGATCGGGCCTGGCGGTCTCGCACCACACGAGGTCGGCGTACGGCGCGTAGGCGCGGCCGCGCGCGATCGCCTGCGCCATGCCGGCGCTCACCGTGAAGAACCCTTCCGAGCTGCGCCCGCGGGATGAGTCGATGAACGGCCGGTCGCGCTCGTCGACGTCCGCCGTGAGGAGCGTGGCGCCTTCCGCGTCGGTGCGCGCGATCAGCACCGTCGGCACGTTGCAGACATCCGCCGCGAGCCGCGCGGCGATCAGCTTGTTGACCGCCTCCTGGGTGGGCACCAGCACCTTGCCGCCCATGTGGCCGCACTTCTTGGCGGACGACAGCTGGTCCTCGAAGTGCACCCCGGCCGCGCCGGCCTCGATCATCTGCTTCATCAGCTCGAAGGCATTCAGCACGCCGCCGAAGCCGGCCTCGGCATCCGCCACGATCGGCTTCAGCCAGTCGATCGAGTCGTCGCCCTCGGCGTGGTGAATCTCATCGGCGCGGCGCAGCGTGTTGTTGATGCGCCGCACGGCCGCCGGCACCGAATCGGCCGGGTACAGCGACTGGTCGGGATACATCTCCCCGGCGAGATTCGCATCGCCCGCCACCTGCCAGCCCGAGAGATAAATCGCATCGAGCCCGGCCTTCACCTGCTGCATCGCCTGGTTGCCGGTGAGCGCGCCGAGCGCGCCGACGAACGGCTTGTCATGCAGATAACGCCAGAGCTTCTCCGCGGTGTGCCGGGCAATCGAGTGCTCGACCGCGATGGTGCCGCGCAGCCGCACCACGTCGGCAGCTTCGTAGCCGCGCGTGATGCCGCGCCAGCGCGGGCTTTCGCGCCAGGCGTGGCGCAGCTCGTCGGCGGTCGGCAGGCTTCTGGTGACGTTCATGCAGGTACGCCTCTCTCGCTTGCGCCGCTCAGCCGAGCAGCTCGTAGGCCGGCAGCGTCAGGAACTCGTCGAATTCCTCCGCCTTGGTCATCTGCTCGAACAGCCGCGCGGCGCTCGGAAACACCCCGTTCGTCAGCCGCACCGCACCTACCTCGTCGTGGATGCGGTCGAGCTCGGCCGACAGCAGCGCATCGAAACGCTCCACCGTGATCGCGGCGCCGTCGCTGGTGCGGGCGCCGTGGTGCAGCCACTGCCAGAGCTGTGCGCGGCAGATCTCCGCGGTGGCGGCGTCCTCCATGAGGTGATAGAGCGGCACGCACCCCTGGCCGCGCAGCCAGGATTCCAGGTACTGGACGCCGACGCGGATGCACCCGCGGAGGCCGGCCTCGGTGATCTGCCCGTCGGGCACGGCGAGCAGGTCGGCGGGCGTCACGTGCACGTCGGTGCGCAGCACCTCGAGCTGGTTCGGTCCGCGCATCACCTCATCGAACGGCTCCCGGGCGATCGTCGCGAGCCCGGGGTGCGCAATCCAGGTGCCGTCGTGTCCCGCGCGCGCTTCACGCAGCTTGTCAGCGCGTACCCGGGCCATCGCCGCCTCATTCGCCGCCGGGTCGTCGCGGATCGGGATCTGCGCGGCCATGCCGCCCATCGCATGCGCGCCGCGGCGGTGGCAGGTGCGGATCAGCAGGTCCACATAGGATTTCAGGAAGTGCCGCTCCATGGTCACCTGAGCGCGGTCCGGCAGCAGGAAGTCCCGCCGCCGGCGGAATTTCTTGATGAAGCTGAAGATATAGTCCCAGCGGCCGCAGTTGAGCCCGGCACAGTGCTCGCGCAGCTCGTAGAGAATCTCGTCCATCTCAAACGCCGCGAGGATGGTCTCGATCAGCACCGTGGCCCTGATGGTGCCGCGCGGCAGCCCGAGCGCGTCCTGCGCCGCGATGAACACGTCGTTCCACAGCCGCGCCTCGAGATGGCTCTCGAGCTTGGGCAGATAGAAATAGGGACCGGTGCCGCGCCGCGCGAGCGCCTCGTGGTTGTTGGCGAGGAACAGGGCGAAATCGAACAGCGCCCCCGACACCGCCTCGCCGTTGACGCGCACGTGCTTCTCCGGCAGGTGCCAGCCCCGCGGCCGCACGATCAGGGTCGCGGTACGCGTGGCGAGGCGGTAGACCTTGGAGGTCGCCGGATCCTCATAGCTGATGGTGCGCCGCACGGCGTCCGCGAGATTCACCTGGCCGGCGACCAGGTTCTCCCAGGTCGGCGCGCAGGCGTCCTCGAAGTCGGCCATGAACGTCTGCACCGGCGCGTTCAGCGCGTTGATGATCATCTTGCGGTCGACGGGACCGGTGATCTCCACGCGCCGGTCGGCGAGATCCGCCGGCACGGGCGCGATGCGCCACTGCCCGGCGCGCACCTCCGCGGTCTGCTCGAGGAAGCGGGGCAGCTCCCCGCCGTCGAGCTCCTCCTGGCGCCGCGCGCGCGCGGCGAGCAGCTCCAGCCGCCGCGCATTGAAGCGCCGGTGCAGGCTCGCGAGCAGCTGCAGCGCGAGCGGCGTGAGCGCCTCCGCGGAGCGCGGCACGGCGGGCCCGAAGATCTCGACCCGGGGTCCCCCCGGCGCGCGCGAATAGGCGGGCTCGGGATGCGGCCCGGAGGACGCGGGCCGCTGCTCGTGCGCCGGAACGTTCATCATTGCAGCATAAGCCGCCGGCAACGAAAATTTGACTGAATAAACTTAACGTTGTTAATTTCACAAGCGGTAGGACGTCTCTGAGGCACCCCATGGCGGAGCTCCTGCGCAAGGGCCATTTTCTCGGCGCCAAGCTGCGCGCGCTGCGCAGGCGCAACGGGCTGACGCTGGAGGAGCTCTCCGTGCGCTGCATTCAGCGCAACGCCCGCCTCGGGCCCTCCGTCTCCTACCTCAGCATGATCGAGAGCGGCAAACGTACCCCGTCGGCCGCCCTCCTCGAGCTGCTCGCGGCGATCTTCCAGCGCTCGCCGGCGTGGTTCCTCGACGAGAGCGCGGAGGTGCCGCCCGCAGCCCCCGCCGCCGCCGGGGCCGCGCGCCTTCCGCTCGAGCCGGCGTTCCTCTTCTCCCGCAGCCTGCTGCAGGCGGCGATTCCTGAATTGCTTGCGCAGACCGGTACTTCGGGACGGCAGTTCGCGAACCTCCTGATCCGTTCCCACCAGGAGATGTCGCACAACGACTTTCCGGACCTGGAGCGCGCCGCCGACAGTGTCGGCGAGCGGCGCTTCCCGCTGTCGGTGGAGGATCTCAGCCGGCTGTGCCGCAGGCACGGCCTCGAGATCCGCTGGTTCGAGCGCAAGCCGGTGCTGGCGCGCGACAAGGACCGCGAAGTGCGCAGCATGGTGCGCTCGTTCTTCGAGGCGCCCAATGCGGTGTACGCGAACCGCGCGCTGCAGTCCGATCCGGCGCGGCTCAAGTTCGACCTGGCCGCGCACATCGCCCACAAGGTGCTGCACGGCGGCGACGGCCTGAAATCCGCCCACGCCACCGGTGGCGAGATGGGCGGCAGTCCCGAGGGCGGCTCGAGCGGCGTCGGCATGAACGCCCAGGACGTGCTGCACGCGTGGCGCGACTTCGAATGCAGCTTCTTCGCCGGAGCGCTGCTGTGTCCCAGGGTGCCGTTCCGCCGCTTCCTGGCACACGAGCGCTACCGCGTCGGGCCGGCCGTCAAGCTCGAGCTCACGCCGGCGGTCGTCATGCGGCGCATGACCAAAGTCTCCCCCTACCCTTACTGGCATTTCTTCGATGCGTATCCGCCGGGCTACCTGCGCGCGGTCTACCGCGGCAACGGCATTCCGCTGCCATGGGGCAACCTGGCGCAGGTCAGCGACCCGTGCCCGAACTGGGCGGTGTTCCGCATGATCGACGCCGAGCACGGTGCCTCGGACTCGCAGATCTCGGTGTTGCGCGACAACGAGCAGTCGCTCCTGTACTGCTGCCACTCGATGCGGGTGCGCGACATGGCCGGTAACCCGCACGTGCTGTCGGTCGGCGTCGACCTCGCCCCGGTGCTCGCCTCCAACGGCGTGGTGCACGAGCCGCTCATCGACGGCATCCTGCGCGAGTGCCTGCACCGCAGCGGCGAGGCGCGCATCCCCAAGACGGCCGCCCAGGCCCTCGGTGCGGTCGCGAACGTGCTCAATATCGCCTGGATCGAGGAGGCGCTCGCCCAGCCGGCGCGCATCATCTGTCCGCGCAGCGCCTGCTGCCCGCGTCCCGAGCGCTGCGCCGGGGCGCGCCCGCGCCCGTCCCGCGCGCGCGAGATCGCCGACGTGCGCGACGAGATTCTCGGACGCTGAATGCGCATGCCGCGTGCGCATAACGCATAAAATGGGCTCATGTATCGCCCTCGAGACCCGCACCGGCGTCCGCTGCTCCTCGCCCTGGCGGCAGCGCTCGTGCTGTCGGTGCCGCGCCCGGCGCCCGCCGCAGACGCCGAGACATCGGATGTGCTCGCCTGGCGCGCGCAGCGCCTGGCCTCACTCACCAGCGACAGCGGCTGGCTGACGCTCGCGGGGCTCTACTGGCTCAAGCCCGGAGACAACACCTTCGGCCGCGCCGCGGGCAATGCGCTCACTCTCGACAGCCCCGCGCTCGCCCCGACCGCCGGCTCGTTCGTGCTCAGCGGACGCGAGGTGCGCTTTGTCGCGCGCCCGGGGAGCGGCGTCACGCACGAGGGCGCACCGGTGGGCACGCTTGAGCTCGTCTCGGACGCGCACGGCGAGCCCACGGTGCTCGCGAGCGGTACGCTGCGCTTCTTCGTCATCGAGCGGGTCGGGCACCTCGGCGTCAGGGTGCGCGATCTCGACAATCCGCACCGCCGCAATTTTCGCGGCCTCGAGTACTTTCCGGTCAGCCTCGAGTGGGCGGTCCATGCGCGTTTCGAGCGCTATGTGCCCGCGCGGCGCGTCAAGATCATGAACATCCTCGGCATGGAGGACGAGATGCCCTCGCCGGGCGCCGTGGTGTTCAGCAAAGCCGGCCGCGAGTGGCGACTCGACACGGTGCTCGAGGAGCCCGGCGACCGGCAGCTGTTCATCATGTTCGCGGACGCAACCAGCGGACACGAGACCTACGGTGCCGGGCGCTTTCTCTACTTCCCCATGCCGCAGGGCGACACCGTAGTGGTGGATTTCAACAAGGCGTACAACCCGCCCTGTGCCTTGAACGACTTCGCCACCTGTCCGCTGCCGCCCTACCAGAATCGCCTGCAGCTGCGGGTCGATGCCGGCGAGAAGACTTACGCGGGCGCGCCCGCGCATCACCCCTGAAGGGTTGGCAAGCATGGAAGTCGTACTGGGAATCGGCGGCCTGTTCTTCCTCGCTCGCGAGCCCGAGCGGCTCGCCGCCTGGTACCGCGATCATCTCGGCGTCACGCCGGTCCCATCCGACTACGGGGGGGTGCCCTGGCAGCAGCAGGCGGGACCCACGGCGTTCGCGCCCTTCGCGG
>JASHTN010000373.1 GCA_030040525.1 Gammaproteobacteria bacterium
TCGCGGAGTTCCTCGAAGTCGAGCCGACACGCTGCGTCAAGACCCTGATCGTCGACGGCGCCGGGGACGGGGTCGTGGCGCTGGTGCTGCGCGGTGACCACGAGCTGAATGCGTTCAAGGCCCAGAAGCTCCCCGGCGTCGCGCGCCCGCTGCGCATGTCGAGCGCCGCGCGCGTGCTCGCAGCCACCGGCACCGAGCCAGGCTCGGTCGGCCCGGTGGGCCTCAAGTGCCGCCTGTACGCCGATCACAGCGCGCTCGCGCTCGCGGATTTCGTCTGCGGGGCGAACGCGAGCGACGAGCACCTCACGGGCGTCAACTGGGAGCGCGACGTGCAGGGGGCCGTGGCCGCCGACCTGCGCAACGTCGTCGACGGCGACCCGAGCCCGAGCGGCAAGGGGCGCCTGCGGCTCGCCCGCGGCATCGAGGTCGGCCACATCTTCCAGCTCGGCAGGAAGTACAGCGAGCCCATGAAGGCCAACGTGCTCGACGAGGCGGGCCGGGAAATCCCTCTCTACATGGGCTGCTACGGCATAGGTGTGACGCGCATCGTGGCCGCCGCCATCGAGCAGAACCACGATGAGCGCGGCATCATCTGGCCGGAGCCGATCGCACCTTTCCAGGTAGTCCTGATTCCCCTCAACCTGCAGAAATCCGCCCGTGTCGCTCAAGTTTCCGAGTCGCTGTACGCCGAGCTCGGCGCCGCCGGCATCGAGGTGCTCTATGACGACCGCGACGCCCGCCCGGGCGTCAAGTTCGCCGACGCCGAGCTCCTCGGCATCCCGCACCGGCTGGTGGTGGCGGAGCGCGGACTTACGGCGGGCCGGCTCGAATACCGCGCGCGTCGTGACAGCGACAGCACCGAGTTCCCGCAGGGCGAAGCGCTCGCCTTCATGCGCGCGCGCCTCGGGGGCAACGTCTAAGGCCATGCGGCGCGCCGCCGCGCTGCTCGCCGCCGTCGGCGTCGCGCTCGGCGCGCTCTTCTCAGGCGGCGCGCGCGCCGACCAGCAGCGCGACCCGGAGCTGCAGGCGGTGGTGGCGCGGGCGATCGCGCAGGCGGAGTGTTTCACCGACCAGTACGACTCGGCCGTCTGGTACCGGTTGATGGAGCCGCGGCTGCGTCCGCTCGTCGCGGACCCCGCCGAGCGGCTGGAGATCCTCCAGCGCGTGTACTGCGAGACCCACCGGCCGGGCGAGCGGCCGCGCCTCGCCCCGGGACTGGTGATGGCCGTGATCGCGGTCGAGAGCCGCTTCGACCGTTGGGCCGTCTCCTCGACCGGCGCCGTCGGACTCATGCAGGTGATGCCTTTCTGGCCGGAGCGGCTCGGCATGCGCCGCTTTCAGCTCGTGAAGATCGCACCCAACATCCGCATGGGCTGCGCCATCCTGCGCTTCTACCTCGGCGCGCAGCACAGCGACGTGCGCAAGGCGCTGGCGCTCTACAACGGCAGCCCCGGCAAGCGCGATTACCCGGACCGCGTGCTCAACCAGTGGCTGCGCTGGCGCGGCGCCGATGATCTCGGGTTTGCCCTCGCGACACCCGGCCGCTAGCCCGCCGCGGCGGCAGCGGCCGCCCATCGCCGCGCGCATCAGGAGGTGTGGAATCCCTGGGGGACTTTCGCGGCGGCAGCGGTCACATCATGCACCTCCACCGAGGTGACCTTGGAGGCCGAGGATCCGGTCCACAACCAGCGGACGAACTCGGCCACGGCCGCGTCCTCGCCGAGCGCCAGGACCTCGACGCGCCCGTCGGGAAGATTGCGCGCGTAGCCGCGGATCGAGAGCTCCGCGGCGCGGCGCGCGGCCGTCGCGCGGTAGAACACGCCCTGGACGCGCCCGCTCACCAGGCATTTTCTGCAGATCATCGCGCCTGAACCCCCGGGAACAGAGCGCTCCATACTACGCAAGATCGGGCCGCTCATGCTGCGTGCGGACAGCCTGGGCCCAAGCGCGAGTGCGCTGCGCCTCGCCCGGGCTCATCTACACCGGGCTCATCTACACTAGGTGTCATGGCAACCCAGCCGACGGCCGAGATCCTGGTGCTCTACTACTCGCGCAGCGGCGCGACCGCCGAGCTCGCGCGGCAGGTGTGCCGCGGCGTCGAGGCCGTGGCCGGCGCTGCCGCGCGGCTGCGTACCGTGCCACCGGTCGTCGTGGAGAGCGACGGCCCGGCAAAGCCGGTGCCGGCGGAAGGCCCGCCCTACGCCACGCTCGAGGATCTGCGCGAGGCGAGCGGACTCGTGCTCGGCAGCCCGACGCGCTTCGGCAACATGGCGGCGCCGCTCAAGCACTTTCTGGACAGCACGGCCACGCTGTGGCTCACCGGAGCGCTCGCCGGCAAGCCCGCCGGCGTATTCACGTCCACCCAGACCATGCACGGCGGCCAGGAGACGACCCTGGTGTCGATGATGCTGCCGCTCCTGCACCACGGCATGTACCTGGTGGGCCTGCCCTACACCGAGCGCGCGCTGAATGAGACCGCCAGCGGTGGCACGCCCTATGGCGCATCGCACGTGGCGCGCGCGGCGCACGGCAGCGCGCTGACCGAGGAGGAGAAGACCCTGGCGCAGCTGCTCGGCAGGCGGGTCGCGACGCTCGCCGTGCAGCTCGCGCGCCGCTGACGGCAGGTGCCGGCGCGTGGCCGGGGCAGTATCCGGGCGGCTCAGGCGTCCGCCGGCTGCCCCCTGCCGCGCAGCACCTCGCGGATGAACGGCACAGTGAGGCGCCGCTGTGCGGTGAGCGCGGCCTGATCGAGCGTATCGAGCAGCTCGTAGAGCCGGTGCATGTCGCGGGGGAAACGCCGCTGCAGCCATCGCGAGGTCTCCTCGGGCAGCTCCACGCCGCGCAGCCGCGCGCGCAGCTGCAGCGCCGCCTGCTGCTCGGTCTCATCGAGCGCGCGCAGCTGGAAGACCGCGCTGGCCGCAAGTCGCGAGCCGAGATCCCTGAGGCTCCAGCCGACGAGCGCCGGCGGTGCTCTGCCCGTTGCCACCAGCGCCCCGCCCGCATCCTCGGTCGCGCGCAGCAGACCGAAGATGCGCAGCTCCCACTCGGGGCGGCCGGCGACGCGGTCGAGGTCATCGAGGCACAGGCAGTCGAGCTGCTCCATGCCCTCGAGCACGCCGGAGCCGAGGTCCGCGAGCTGCGCGAGCGGCACGTACCCGGCGCGCCGGCGCTCGCCGGCCGCCGCGCAGATCGCCTGCAGCAGGTGCGTCTTGCCGGCGCCGGCCGCGCCGCACAGCCAGGTGCTGCCGGCGCATTCGCCGCGGGCGAGGCGCTGCGCGTGCGCCACCGCCTCGGCGTTGCGCGCCGGCAGGAAGCTGGCAAACACCGCGCGATCGGCGAGCTTGAGCCCGAGGGGCAGCTGGCGCATCGCGGCGCGCTCAGGAGGTGCGCGCCGGCAGAGCCCAGACGCGCCGCGTGAACCTCTGCACATAGTGCACGCCGGAGACCACGGTGGTGGCGAGCGTCACCAGGGCGCACGCATCGAGCATCTCGCGCGGCGGCAGGCCCGCTGCGGCGTTCAGCATCACCAGCATCACGTAGAGCAGCT
>JASHTN010000374.1 GCA_030040525.1 Gammaproteobacteria bacterium
GCCGTGAGCTCCGCGTCGAAGCGCGTTACCGGGGCGGCTGTCGCCCGCAGCAGCGGCTCGCCCATCTTCAGGACCGGCCGGACCGCCATCGCCTCAGGACTCGCCGCGCGCCTGCCCGCCGGCCGTTGCACCGCTGCCGTGCTCGACCGCAATCGAGATGCGGTGATCGCGGAACACCAGCTCGTGGGGCCGCGAGACCACGGCGGGCGTGCCGGGCCCTGCAGATGGCGTCCCGTTGCCCGCTGCTGCCGCGGCGCGCTCCGCGCGCGCCACCGCCTCGGTCACGAGGTGGTGGTGCGGCGACAGGTCGCACACCGGATCGGTGTTGGCGGCATCGCCGGTGAGCAGGAACGCCTGGCAGCGGCAGCCGCCGTGATCCTTGTGGCGCTCCGGGCAGCTGCGACAGGGCTCCTTCATCCAGCCCTCGCCGCGGAAGCGATTGAAGGCTTCCGACTCGTACCAGATGCTTCTGAGGTCGGACTCGAGCACGTTCGGGAAGGTGAGCCCCGGCAGCATGCGTGCCGCGTGACACGGCAAGGCGGTGCCGTCGGGCGTCACGGCGAGGAACACCGAGCCGAGGCCGTTCATGCAGGCCTTGGGCCGGGTCTCGAAATAATCCGGCACGACGAAGAAGATCTGCATCCGCGAGCCGAGGCGCGCGCGCACGCGCTGCGCCGCGGCCTCGGCGCGCTCGAGCTGCGCCCGGGTCGGCAACAGGTGGTCGCGGTTGAGCCACGCCCAGCCGTAGTACTGCGTGTTGGCGAGCTCGACGTACTCGGCGCCGATGCGCTCGGCCATCGCGAGGATCTCGTCCACGTGGTCGATGTTGAGCCGGTGCAGCACCACGTTGAGCACCATCGGATACTCGTACTGGCGGATCAGCGCCGCGACACGCGACTTGAGCTCGAACGTGCGCGTGCTGCTCAGGAAGTCGTTCAGCTCGCGGCTGCTGTCCTGGAAGGACAGCTGGATGTGATCGAGGCCCGCGGCCTTGAACGCACGGATGCGCTCCTCGGTCATGCCGACGCCGGAGGTGATGAGGTTGATGTAGTAGCCGAGCGAATGCGCCGCGGCGATGATCGGCTCGAGATCATCGCGCGCCAGCGGCTCCCCGCCCGAGAGCCCGAGCTGCACGGCGCCGAGCGCGCGCGCTTCGCGCAGCACCCGCAGCCAGTCCGCGGTGGCAAGCTCGGCTCCCGTCGCGGCGAACTCCGTCGGGTTCGAGCAGAACACGCAGTGCAGCGGGCAGCGATAGGTGAGCTCCGCCAGCAGCCACAGCGGCGGCCCGACGCTCATTCCCGCAACTCCAGCCAGCGCCGCTCGACCGCGAGCTCGACGAACGCGTGCACGTCGTCCGTCAGCCCGCTGGTGCTGTAGGTGCGCTCGAGGTCGGCGACGATGTCGGCTACCGTGCGTACTCCGTCGCAGCGGCTCATGATGGCGCCGGCGCTCTCGTTGAGCTGAACCATGCCTTCAGGGTACAGCAAGACGTGCGCCGCCTGCGCCGGCTCCCATTGCAGCCGCATACCGTGGGCGATGCTCGGCTTCGCCGTCGGCCTGACGCCGATCATGGGGGCACCCCGATCATGGGGGCACCCCGATCACGCACGGACCCCGAGCTTCTGCGCCATGGCGTCGTTCATCTGCCAGAGCACATCGAGCTTGAACTGCAGTATCGAGAGTGCCCGCTCCTGCGCAGCGCGCGTCGTGAAGCGCTCGAGGGTGACGGCGAGGGCGAACTCCACGTCGCGGCGCGCGCGGCTCATGCGGCTCTGGAAGTAGCTGAGCCCGGCCGGATCGATCCACGGGTAGTGCTCCGGCCAGCTGGCGAGTCGCTGCCGGTGGATCTCGGGCGCGAACAGCTCCGTGAGCGAGGCGCACACCCCCTCGGGCCAGGGCGCGCGGCGCGCGAAGTTGACGTAGGCGTCCACGGCGAAGCGCACCCCGGGAAGCACGTCCGCGAGGCTCTCCACCCGCGCGCGCTCCAGGCCGACCGCGGCGGCCAGTCGCAGCCACGCTTCGATTCCTCCGGCATCCTCGCCGTGGCCGTCGTGATCGAGAATGCGCTGCACCCAGTTGCGCCGCACGGCGCGCTCGTCGCAGTTGGCGAGGATCGCGGCATCCTTCACCGGGATGTTGATCTGATAATAGAAGCGGTTCGCGACCCAGCCGCGGATCTGCTCGGCTGACGCCTTGCCGGTATTCAGCATGACGTTGAACGGGTGATGGATGTGGTAGGCGCGGCCGCGCTCGCGCAGCCGCTCCTCGAACTCCGCGGGCGTCCAGGCGACGGCGGTCATCGGGCCGCCCTGCTCGTCGCACCCCGGCTCACCGGGCGCTCCCGCTCACAGCTCGATCTCCATGCCGTCGGCCGCCACCTCGATCCCGCGGCGCGTGAGCTCGGCGCGCTGCGCGGAGTCCTCATCGAGAATCGGGTTGGTGTTGTTCACGTGAATCAGAATCCTGCGCGCCGCCGGCAGCTTCTCCAGCCACTCGAGCATGCCGCCCGCGCCGCTCTGCGGCAGGTGGCCGATCTCGCGCGCGCGCCTGGCTGAGAGCCCGAGCGCGATCATCTCATCGTCGGTCCAGAAGGTGCCGTCCACGAACAGGCAGTCGGCGGCCCCGAGCGCGCCCCACAGCCGCTCCTCCATTGCGCCGAGGCCCGGCGCATAGACCGCGCTCCGCCCGCTCACCGTGTCGCGCATGACGAGCGCGACGTTGTCGCCGGGAATGGGCGACTCGCGGTTCGGGGAGTATGGCGCGGGCTTGCTCGCCACCGGCAACGCGCGCCACCGCACGCCCGCCAGCGGCTCGACCGTGAACTCATTGCCGTCGACCGGCATCGCGTGCCGCTCGATGCCGCAGTAGTGCCCGAGCACCTTCAGGATCGGATTGCCGCGGGTGAGATCGGCGTAGGCGGCGTCCGTGCACCAGACCGACAAGGGCCGGGTCGATTCCCGCAGCATGAGCAGCCCCGTGGTGTGATCGATCTGTCCGTCGACCAGCACGACGGCGGCGATCGCCGTGTCGCGCGCCGCGCGCGCGGGCTGCAGCTCGGGGGCGGCCTTGAGCTGCACGAGAATGTCCGGGGAGGCATTCACCAGCACCCAGGCTGCGGCATCCTCTGCGCGGACGGCGATCGAGGATTGGGTTCGCGCGCGCGCCCGCACGGTGCCGTTGCGGACACCCGTGCAGTTGCGGCAATTGCAGTTCCACTGGGGAAATCCGCCTCCGGCGGCGGAGCCCAGCACCCGGATTTTCACGACTTGGGCTTCACTTGCCCCGGGAGGCAGGCAGCGAGCCCTGGATTCTTGCTAGCGGATCGCGCTTCGATCAGCGGTTCGCGATGTACATCGTCACTTCCATACCGAAACGGAAGTCGACGGCCTTCGGTGTTACCCAACGCATATGCGCTCCTGAGCCTGCCGGGTGAGCCAATTTTCTGGACCGGGTCTCATGGTGGACCTGCCCCCTCCCCGGCGGAAGGGCGGATCTCATGAAACTAACCTCATGATTTTCATGAGGGCCGGAGCAGGCTGCTAACATGGCCACAGGGCATCTCCAATAATCCCCGATCCCGCGCGATGAAACTGCGCACGCGCCTGAACCTCGTGCTGACCGGCCTGACCGTGGTCTTCGTCGCGGTGCTGGTCGCGGACGAGATCCGCAATACGCGTTCCTCCGTCCGCGAGGAGATCCAGGCGGCGAATCTCGTCGCCGCTCAGGTCCTCGGCCGGCTCGCGGTGATCTACGCGGGGGCGGGCGAAGGGCCCGCGCTCCTCGACCTGGTGCAGCAGCTCGGGCACGTGCGCGCCAACGAGATCACGCTGCGGGATGCGGCCGGCGAGCTCCTTTATCACTCGCCCCCGCCGACGTATAAGGCGGGCCGCGAGGCGCCGCAGTGGTTCACGCGCCTCCTGGCCCCAGAGCCCGCGCAGGAGCGATTCCAGCTGCCCGCCGGCATGCAGCTGGTGATCGATGCGCAGCCGTCGCGGTCTATTCTCGATGCCTGGGACGATCTCACGCGCCTCGTGATCATCGGTGTGGTGATGGTCGCCGTGGTCAGCGGACTCGCCTTCTGGCTGGTGGAGCGCGCGCTGGCCCCGTTTCCGGTCATCGTGAGCGGACTCGAGCGGCTGCAGCGCGGCGAGCTCACGGTGCGGCTGCCGCCGCTCTCGGGCGCGGAAGCGTATGCGATCGGCGCGGCCTTCAACCGCATGGCGCGCGCGGTCGAGGACAACGTGCGCGCCGAGCGCGAAGCGCAGGAGGCGCGCACCCGGCTCGAGGAGCGTCGCGAGCTGGCGCAGCTGGTCGAGCAGAGCATCGAGGAGGAGCGCCACCTGATCGCGCACGAGCTGCATGACGAGTTCGGACAGTCGGTGACTGCGATCCGCAGCCTCGCCATGGCGATCGCCACGCAGTCGCAGCAGCCGGACATGGCGAACGCGGCGCGCTTGATCTCCGCCGAAGCCGCGCGCCTCTACGACGCGATGCACGGGCTGATTCCGCGGCTCGCGCCGCCGTCGCTCGACACACTCGGACTGGCCGCCACGCTCGAGAGCCTGGTGGCCGACTGGCAGCGCCGCCATCCCACCCCGCTCCTGTCGCTGCAGCACGAGCTGCCCGCCGATCTCGGCGGCAGCGCGACGCTCGCCGCCTACCGCGTCGTGCAGGAAGGGCTGGTGAATGCGCTGCGGCACGCGCAGGCGGCGCATGTGGCGATCGACGTCACGGCGAGCGTCGGCAAGCTGCGGGTGCGCGTCGAGGACGACGGCGTGGGGCTGCCCGAGCAATGGTCGCGGCCCGGGCGCTTCGGGCTGCGCGGCCTCGAAGAGCGGGTGGAACGGCTCGGCGGTACGTTCGGCGTGCGCAACGTCGCGCCGCACGGCGTGTCCCTCACGGCGGAGATTCCCCTCGGGGTGAGCGCATGATCCGGGTGCTGCTGGTGGACGATCACGCGGTGGTGCGCACCGGGTTCCGACTGCTGCTGCAGGCGCACGGCGAGATCACCGTGGTCGGCGAAGCCGACTCCGGCGAGAGCGCCTGTCAGCTCTACATCGAGCTCGTCCCCGATGTCGTCGTGATGGACATCGCGATGCCGGGCATGGGCGGGCTCGAGGCACTGCGCCGGATCCGCGCCCATTATCCGCAGGCGCGCGTGCTGGCGCTCTCGGCCCACGATGACCCGGCGCACGCGCGGCGCGCGCTGCGCGAGGGCGCACGCGGCTTCCTCTCCAAGCGCAGCGCCCCCGAGGCGCTCTTCGAAGCCATCACCACCGTCGCGGCAGGCCGGCGCTACCTCGACGTGCAGCTGGCGCAGAAGCTCGCTCTCGCGGAGGTCGAGGGCGGCAAGGCGCCGATCGAACGGCTGTCGGAACGCGAGTTCGAGGTGTTCGTGCGTCTCGCCGGCGGCCAGAGCGTGCAGCGCATCGCCGAGGACCTTAAGCTCTCCGCCTCGACCGTCGGCACACACCTCTACAACATCAAGCAGAAGCTCGGCGTATCCAACCAGGCCGAGCTCACGCTGCTCGCGATCCGCCACGGAGTCATCGAAGCGTAAGTTGCCCGGCTAACTCGCCGGCGTGCGCCCGAGCGCGACCCGCCGCGTCAGGCGCTCGAGCGAGCGCCGCGCGGCGGCCTTGGCGATGTGCTTGCACCACAGCGGCTCGCGCTGCCCCGACTGGCGGCGGAACTTGTCGCAGTCGCAGGTCCACAGGATCCGGTCGTCCTGCGTCTTGAGCACCTGCACCGTGCGGCTCGGGAAGCTGTAGG
>JASHTN010000375.1 GCA_030040525.1 Gammaproteobacteria bacterium
ATTGAAAAAGGCAGCGGCACGCCCAATACCGCCAAGGTGGGCAAGATCTCGCGCAAGCAGCTCGAGGAGATTGCCAAGCTCAAGCAGCCGGACCTCACCGCCGCGGACCTCGACGCCGCGGTCCGCACCATCGCCGGCTCGGCGCGCAGCATGGGCGTCGACACGGAAGGGGTGTAGGTCATGGCCGTGGCAAAACGCGTCAAGGCCTGGAAGGCGAAGCTCACTCCCGGCAAGGCGTATCCGGTCGAGGAGGCACTCAAGCTGGTGAAGGAGTTCGCGACCGCCAAGTTCGCCGAGACCGTGGATGCGGCGGTGAACCTGGGGATCGATGCCAGCAAGTCCGACCAGCAGGTGCGCGGCTCGACCGTGATGCCGCACGGCACGGGCAAGACCGTGCGCGTCGCGGTGTTCACCTCGGGCAAGAACCAGGAGGTCGCCAAGGCCGCCGGTGCCGACATCGTCGGGCTGGAGGACCTCGCGGCGAAGGTGAAGGCGGGCGAGATCAATTTCGATCGCGTGATCGCCTCGCCGGACGCCATGCGCATCGTCGGCCAGCTGGGACAGATCCTGGGTCCCCGCGGACTCATGCCCAATCCCAAGGTCGGCACGGTGACCCCCGATGTCGCGACCGCGGTGAAGAACGCGAAGTCGGGCCAGGTCACCTACCGGGTCGACAAGGCCGGCATCGTGCATTGCACGATCGGCAAGGCGAGCTTCGAGTTGAGCGCGCTGAAGGAGAACCTGCACGCGCTGATCGCGGACCTGCAGAAGGCGAAGCCCGCCTCCTCGAAGGGCGTGTACCTGAAGCGCGTCACGCTGTCCTCGACCATGGGGCCGGGCGTGCGCGTGGACGCGGCGACTTTATAGGTTTGAAGTTTTGATGCGGGCCGGCGTGCCTCCTGGCGCCGGCCATCGTCGAAGACCGCAGGCGAGGGCAAGGGGCCGGCCGCTACGGCCGTCCCGAGGCTCTCTTAATCAGCCGCCTGCGCAGATGGTGGACCGCTCAGCGCATCGAGGAGCTCCTCGGATGCGTGGAGGTCACCGTCGATGAGCGGCGAGGCGCGCCGTCCAGCGCGGCTTGCCGCCCAAGTGATCTTCTCGCGACAGAGGAGAGATGGATGGCACTTAACCTGGAAGACAAGAAGGCGCTCGTGGCGGAGGTGGCCGAGGTGGCGGCAAAAGCCCAGTCGGTCGTGGCCGCCGAGTACCGCGGCCTGACCGTCGGACAGATGACCGAGCTGCGTGCCAAGGCGAGAAAGTCCGGCGTGTACATGCGTGTGGTGAAGAACACGCTGGCGCGCAAGGCGCTCGCCGGTACCACGTTCGAGCCGGTGGGTCCGAAGCTCAAGGGGCCGCTGGTGCTCGCCTTCTCGAAGGACGATCCGGGCGCGGCTGCGCGCGTGGTGAAGGACTTCGCGAAGGCGAACGACAAGCTGGTGGCGACGCTCGTGTCTCTCGGCGGACAGGTCATGCCCGCCGCGGAGCTCGACAAGGTGGCGAGCCTGCCGACCCGCGAACAGGCGCTGGCGATGCTGATGGGCGTGCTCAAGGCGCCGATCCAGAAGCTCGTCGGCACGCTCGCGGCGCCGGGTGGCAAGCTCGCGCGCACCCTCGCCGCGGTCCGCGAGCAGAAACAGGCCGCGGGCGCCTGAATGTTGCGACAAAATCTTTAGGAGACCTACATGGCTGTCAACAAAGACGAAATCCTCGATGCAATCTCCAAGATGACCCTCATGGAGGTCGTCGAGCTGATCTCCGACATGGAGAAAAAGTTCGGCGTCACCGCGGCCGCCCCGGTTGCGGTGGCTACCGCCCCGGGCGCGGGCGCCGCGGCTGCGGCTCCTGCCGAGGAGAAGACGGAGTTCACCGTCACACTCAAGGAATACCCGGCGGACAAGAAGGTGACCGTGATCAAGGTGATCCGCGAGATCACCGGCCTCGGACTCAAGGAAGCGAAGGACCTCGTCGAGGGCGCACCCTCGACCGTCAAGGAGGCCGTGTCCAAGGCCGACAGCGAAACGATGAAGAAGAAGCTCGAGGACGCCGGCGCGAAGGTCGAGGTCAAGTAAGACCTCCATGCGCCGCTCCCCGCTCCGTCTCACGGTGTGCCGCGCGCGGCTCGCTGCCGCGGCGCCCAGGGCACGGTGCGGGGCTGCTTTGCTTGATTTGCAGACTGGCCGGCTGTGTAGCGGGCGAAAGTCACGCCTTTCGCCCGCGGGCTCGAACGAGCTGATGGGTTGGCTTGCCGAAAGCGCCGCAGGCGTCTTTCGGCCAATGAATCAGAGGTGACCACTCGATGGCTTATTCCTTCACCGAGAAGAAGCGCATCCGCAAGAACTTCGGCAAGCAGGCGAGCATTCTCGACACGCCCTACCTGCTGGCCATCCAGCTCGATTCGTATCGCAAGTTCCTGCAGCTCGACCGGGCCGAGGACAACCGCGACCCGATCGGCCTGCACGCCGCGTTCAGGAGTGTGTTCCCGATCTCGAGCTACAGCGGCAACGCTTCGCTCGAGTACGTCTCCTACCGGCTCGGCGAGCCGGTGTTCGACGTCAAGGAATGCCAGCTGCGCGGCCTGAC
>JASHTN010000376.1 GCA_030040525.1 Gammaproteobacteria bacterium
CCGCATCACGCGTGCCGGCGCCGCCCGGGCGCTCGCCGCGGCGCTGCCGCACGTTCGCGCACGCGGCACACGCGCCGTTCCTCTCGCATCCGCAGCAGTTCGCGACGCTCGTCGGCGCTTTTCTGCGCGGCTGAGCGGGGACCGCCGTGCCCGAATCCGAGGACGCTTTCCGGCTCGATGTGCCGCGGCTGCGCGCCGCCTTCGAGCGCGCGAGCCCCGGCTACGAGGCGGCGGCGGAGCTCCAGGCACGCATCTCCGCCGAGCTCCTCGCGCGGCTCGGCGAGCTGCGCCTCGCCCCGCGCGTGGTGCTCGACCTGGGGTCCGGAACCGGGCGCGTGACGCGTGAGCTCAAGCGCCGCTACCCGCGCGCGCTCGTGATTGCGCTCGACATCGCACCCGGCATGCTGCGCGAGGCGCGGCGCCATCAGCGGCTGTGGCGGCGCTTCGCGCGCGTCTGCGCGGACGCGCGACGCCTGCCGCTCGCCGACGGCAGCGTCGATGTGGTGTTCAGCAATCTGATGCTGCAGTGGTGCGAGCCGCTCGAGGCGGCGCTCGCCGAGGTGCGGCGCGTCCTCACCTCCAGCGGCCTGCTCGCCTTCAGCACTTTCGGCCCGGATACGCTCAAGGAGCTGCGCGAGGCGTGGGCGCAGGCCGACAGCCGCGGGGACGGTCACAACCACGTGCATCGCTTCCTCGACGTGCACGACGTGGGGGACGCGGCGGCACGCTCCGGACTCGCCGAGCCCGTGCTCGACGTCGACCGCATCGAGCTCGACTACTCCGACACGCTCGCGCTGATGCGCGATCTGAAGGCCATCGGCGCGCACAACGTCACTGCCGGGCGCGCGCGCTCGCTCACCGGCAAGGCGCGGCTGGCGCGCATGCAGGCCGCCTATGAGCTCAAGCGCCGTGACGGTCGCCTGCCGGCGACCTGGGAAGTGATCTATGGCGCTGCCTGGGGCGCCCCCGGGCGGGCGGCGGCCGTGAGCGTGCACGGCGAGGCGCATATCGCCCCGGGCTCGATCCGCCGCGCCGGGGGGGTGCCGTGAGCAGACCCCGCAAGCACGCTGTGTTCGTCACGGGCACCGACACCGGGGTAGGCAAGACCGTCATCGCGGCGGCGCTGGTGCGGGCGCTCGTCGCGGCCGGCACGCGCGTGGCGGTGATGAAGCCCGTGGCCTCGGGAGCGGAGCGTACCGCCGGGGGGCTTCGCAACTCCGATGCCCTCGCGCTCCTTCAGGCCTCGAATGTGCCGGTCCCTTATGCGCTCGTGAGCCCTTTTTGCTTCGAACCGGCCATTTCGCCGCACATCGCAGCAGATGAGGCCGGAATTCAGATAGATATTGACATAATCCGGCAAAGCTTCGATCAGCTGAGTGCCCAGGCGGACTGGGTCGTCGTCGAGGGAGCGGGCGGCTGGCTGGCTCCGATCAGCGCGGCGCGCAGCATGGCGGACCTGGCCGGGGCGCTCGGCGCGCCGGTGCTGCTGGTGGTCGGGCTGCGCCTCGGGTGCCTGAATCACGCGGGGCTGACGCGGCTCGCGATCGACTCGAGCGGGACGCCGTTTGCGGGCTGGATCGCCTGTGGAGTCGACGCCTCGTTCGAGCGCAGCACCGAGAACCTGGCGACGCTCGAGGCGCTTCTTCATGAAGCGCCGCTCGCCGTCGTGCCGCACTCGGGGGCGGCCGGCGGCAACTCGCTGCGGCTCGCCGAGGCTGCGGTGCGGCGCCTCGAGGAGCGGCTGACAAGGCTTCAGCCGAGTTGAATGTGCGAGTTGCATCGAGCTCCCGGCCGATTTGAATCGAGGGCTCTGCGCGCTACCATCGGCCGGGCCATGGACCCGCAGCCGCTGCGCATCGAGATTCGGCCGAACTGCTCGCTCAGCGTCCGCGGCGCACGTGCGTTCTTCTTCGGCGCCTGTATCGCGCCCTTCGGCGTCGGTGGGTTCCTGGCCGCGAAGGGCTTCTGGCCGATCCTGCCGTTCGCGGGCCTGGAAATGGCGCTGCTCGCCTGGGCGCTGAAGGTCTCGCTCGAGCGGCGCTTTCACAGCCAGATCATCACCGTGTCGGACGCCGAGGTGAGCATCGAATCGCGCGACCGGGCGCAGTGCGCGCGGATCGTGTTCCCGCGGCACTGGGCGCAGGTTAAACTTCGCCGCCCCGCAGCAACCCTGCATCCGAGCCGGCTCACGATCGAGTCGCACGGCCGCCAGTGCGAGCTGGGCAGCTTCCTCACGGAAGAGGAGCGGCGGGGGCTGGCCCTGCGCCTCAAGCGTCTCATTGGCCGCGTCGACGAGTCGCCCTCGTGGCAGTAACGGTTTGAGGGTCACGCTAAGCTTGGTTTTTGCTTCTTCGAAATGCGCAACCGCCGGTGAGCCGGTGAGCGCGCTGCAAGGGATCCAATGATGATTCGCGACAAGCTCGCCCGATTCGCGCTGGGTGCCGCGGCCGCGGCGCTGGCGCTACCGGCTGGGGCCGACGAGAGCTACCCCGGCTCGGGCTGGAGCCAGCTCAACATGCCCCGCGGCGTCACCGACATCAGCCGCAAGATCTACGACCTGCACATGACCATCTTCTGGGTGTGCGTCGGCATCGGCGTGGTGGTGTTCGGCGTGATGATCTGGTCGATCGTCCACTTCCGCAAATCCAAGGGCGCGGTCGCCGACGTCAACCTGGTCCACAACACCAAGGTGGAGGTCGTCTGGACCATCATTCCCTGCATCATCCTGATCGCCATGGCGGTGCCGGCGGCGCGGGTGCTGGTCGAGATCGAGGACACCACCCGCAGCGGACTCACCATCAAGGTGACCGGCTTCCAGTGGGGCTGGCAGTACGACTATCTCGATCAGGGCGTGCTGTACTACTCGCGTCTCGACCGGGCGAGCGATGCAGCGCGGCAGCTCATGTCCGGCATCGACGTGACCACCGTGCCGCACTACCTGCTCAACGTCGACCATCCGCTGGTGGTGCCGGTCGACACCAAGGTGCGCCTCCTGATCACCGGTGCCGACGTCATCCACTCGTGGTGGGTGTCCGACTTCGGCGTGAAGAAGGACGCGATCCCGGGCTTCATCAACGAGGCGTGGTTCAAGGTCGATGCCGACAAGCCGGGCATCTACCGCGGGCAGTGCGCCGAGCTCTGCGGACGCGATCATGGCTTCATGCCGATCGTGGTGGAGGCGCTCAGCAAGGCGGATTTCGAGACCTGGCTGAAAAAGACCGCCGCCGAGGAGAAGCAGGCCTCAGCGGCCGGGGAGGCCGCCCCGATCGCAGCGCCGCCGCCCGCACCCGCCGGCACGACCGCGCCCGCCAGCACGGCCACCGCTCCCGCGAGCGCCCCGGCGGCGGCCGCCTCCGGCTGACCTCCAGCGCATAAACGCAGGCCCCATCGCTTACCGCAGGACACCCGCCATGGCCGAGCCCCACGCACCCGCTGCCTCCCACGACGAGCACGACCACAAGCCGCACGGCTGGCGGCGCTGGGTCTTCGCGACCAATCACAAGGACATCGGCACGATGTACCTGATTCTCTCGGGCACGATGTTCTTCATCGGCGGCCTGGCCGCCATGGGCATCCGCCTCGAGCTCTTCAAGCCGGGGCTGCAGTTCTTCGATCCGCAGTTCTTCAACTCCCTCACCACCATGCACGGCCTGATCATGATCTTCGGCGCGATCATGCCGGCGTTCGTCGGGCTCGCGAACTGGATGGTGCCGATGCAGGTGGGGGCGCCCGACATGGCGCTGCCGCGGCTCAACAACTTCAGCTTCTGGATCCTGCCCTTCGCCTTCACGCTGCTGCTGTCGTCGTTCTTCGTGCCGGGCGGGGCGCCGGCCGGCGGCTGGACCATGTACCCGCCGCTGATCCTGCAGACCGGGGCCTCGTTCCCGATGCTGATCTTCTCGATCCACCTGATGGGCATGTCCTCCATCCTCGGGGCCATCAACG